>JAICZH010000122.1 GCA_025933775.1 Chitinophagaceae bacterium | reverse complement strand
TTTGTCTTGTCCTGAAATAGGTTGACACAAAATCAACCAAAAATGGACATAAAAAACCAGGCAGTAAGAGAGTATTTAGAAGATGGGATCTCTTACCGCGAGCTTTCAAAAAAGTATGGAGTAAGCCGTACAACCATCAACAAATGGGTGCTGGTTCACCAGGGCATTTATAATTTACCCCGCAGCCATAAACAGATTACTTACGATCTTCAACAAAAAACTTTGGGTAAAAAATCGAAACAAATTATCAAGCCTGATCAATCGGAATTAGAAAAAAAAATTGCAGTGCTGGAAAAGCAACTGGAGTGGGAAAAGCTTAAATCATTAGCGCTACCGATTTTTTTCGCCAACGCACGGGCGAGCACTCAAAATGTCAACCTTAATCCGGATGAATTATATTTGTAAACCTATAGCAGGATTATTATTTAAAACTGTCAACTTTTTTCAGGACGGGTCAATTATAAATTTAGCTTCGGTTCAGGCTGGACGAATTTCAAATACCAGTTCTTCGCCAAGTCTGAGCCGTTGTGTGCTACCTTATTTGACAACCTACTAACTCATGGCAACAATTTTGACAGCAATTCAGTGGACAGAAATTTTACAGGACGACAGTTTAACGAATAAACTTGACCTTGACATTTTTCAAACACTTTATTCGTTTGAGGAACACATGGCATACGCCAGTCAAGTCGGACGAATTTTAGGTTACACAGGCAAAGTACCACACGGAATTTTGAATTTAGAAGTCGGTCGCTATGCAAAGCGTATTGCTGAACATTACGACATCAACTTTACTCAACGCAGCAAACAAAAATACAAGTATTGGGATTTATTTTTTGAAGGTTGGGACGACGGAAAATTTTTCGTTTGGCAATTAAGACCTGAACTTGTAGAAGCATTAGAAGCAACAGAACTTACAGCAGACGAACCTTTACCGGACGAGATACCTGCAAGCGAACAAGAACAACTTTTTGAGGGAGCTAAGCGGACAGTTACGGTTAACGCTTACGAACGTAACAGCAAAGCAAGGCAACTCTGCATCAATCATTACGGGACTAATTGTTTCGTTTGCAACTTTGACTTTGAAAAGCAATACGGAGAACACGGCAAAGATTTTATTCACGTTCATCATTTAACACCACTTGCAGACATCGGTGAACATTATGAAGTTGACCCAATCGCAGACTTGCGACCAATATGCCCAAACTGTCATGCAATGATACACAGAGTTGAACCGACACTTACAATTGAAGAATTGAAAACCATGTTGAAAGAATGAAACAGTTTGTAGCTTGAGGAAGAAAGGCAGCAACCAACAAAAGGTTTTGCAATAGGCTGGCTGAAGGAATAACAATCGGCTGTAGTTCGCTATCAGTTCCGGGCTGAAAATTATAAATGCCAGCCCCTCGCCAAGTTTTAAACGTTAGCGGTCATTTATTAACCAACTTCAATTTACAATAAGCTTTGACAATTGCCCTACCATACTTATTGGCCATTCTTATGGCGGAGTAATAGCGTTTGATTTCGCGTTAAATCATCCCGATTATATTCGTTCACTTGTTTTAATTGAGCCGCCTTTATTTAACATGGCTGAGATTAAAAATGAATCTCCGGATGGAATGAAAAAAATGCAGGAACTCTCGAAACAATTTGCTCCTCAGGCTGAAATTACAGATAACATGGTAATGCAGTTTCGATGTGATTTGATGAATTGCGATTCATTTGATATTCGCAAGCATCCTTTATGGACAACATGGATAAAGCAAAAAAACAGGCTACGAGGTCTATCTGCAGTTGACAATTATCAAATTGATTTGAAAAAGTTGCATCAATTTCAAAAGCCTGTTTTAATTGTTACAGGAACACAAACAGTTCCCTTTCATAAAAGAATAGATGAATTATTAGCAGCCGAATTTTCGTTTTCACAAACAGCAAATATTCAAGGAGGACACGCAGCTATTAATACAAATCCAATTGAATTTATTGATACTTTACTCAAATTTTTAAAATGAAAACAATATTCAACGGCTACTAACAAAAGTATCCTGAACGTTAGTCAGAATTTGTTCCCGGCAAGAGACGTTGCTGAGAAGAGAAAAAAATTTTTTTTTAAAGTTGCGTATTATAACATAAATTAGAGAGTTGTGCAACATCTTACATAAACTTCACTATAATGGAAATAACTGACACCAGACCTGACATTCAGGTAAACCAAAAGATCTTTTTTAGAGCCCTGGGAACTACCTATAAAGTCTTAAGCAATTCAGTTAATGGTTCTGCTGCAATTGTCGAACATACAGTTGAACCTAAAAGTATTGGAGCACCAATGCACAAACATACTCATGAAGATGAGATCTCTTACGTACTCGAAGGGGAGCTTTCGGTTATTCAAGGCGGCAATGTACAAATTGCAAGGCCGGGCGAATATATCGTAAAACCCAGAGGGATATTTCATACTTTTTGGAATGCCGGAAACGAAAGGATAAGATTTATTGAAGTTATTTCACCGGGGAACTTTGAATACTATTTCGCCGAATTAGCTCCTTTTCTAGAAAGCGGAAAACCCGCTCAGATGGACAAGGTGAGAGAAACAGGCGCCAAATATGGCTTAATAGTTGACCCAACTGGTGCTGAAGAAATAATTAAAAAGTATGGTTTGAGTTCTCTCAGATAATTTTAATTTAAACACAGGAAAAGACGTCGCACAATATGAACTGTGTAAAAAAACAAATAATTTTTTCAACTTTTCAGGGCTTTGCTGAACAGTAATTTGGTTGATATAAAATGTTGTTTTTTACTACTGCAAAAACCTGTTTAAGCAGTTTGTTGCACCCTCAACTAATCCTCGTTTGCAAGGAGGATTAAATTTTTCATTATTTTAGAATTTTCAAAAAAAGAGAAGTGATAAATCAAGATAACAAACTAACCTGCCTGCGGTAGGCAGGCGGTAACGCATAAACGCAATTTAATTATAGCTTTAGTTTCCTTTACAGATGAACTTCACCCGTTGTAAAAATTTTTACAGAAGATAATCCTGAAGAATCAGCTTTTGCATTGCAAAGTTTTTTTTCCTTCGCAATGTTTATAGGATTACCAAATATAAAAAACAGTTTACGCCTGAAGCTTTTAGTTGATTTTATATCTTTCCAAATATCGCAATATTCATGAAAATTAAGAATAAGCGGATTAGCCTTACTGCCCACTTCGGTAGTAATACCATACATAGCTTTTTCTTCTTCCTTTTGATAAGTACCAAAAATACGATCCCAAAAAATAAAAGTAGCTCCATAATTTTTATTGATGTATTTCTCCTGCGAACCATGATGCACGCGATGATTGGATGGGGTGGCAAAAATGTATTCAATTACAGGATGTATTTTGCGAATATATTCTGTATGCACCCAAAACTGGAAAAGAACAGCTACCTGGCTCACTACAAAAAATATGACCGGATGAAAACCAATAGCCGCCACGGGCAGAAAAAAAATTATTTTTAAATTTTGTACCCAGCTAAGCCGAAAAGAAACAGTGAGGTTATAATTTTCACTACTATGATGCACTACATGAGTGGCCCACCAAAACCGCTGCTGATGCGATATACGATGTGCCCAGTAACTGCAGAAATCAAAAATAAGATAGCAGGGAATAAACGTAAACCAGGCAAAAGAAAAACGCCAGGGCACCCTGTTATAAATAAGTATGATGAGATAAAAGAAAGCGATCTTTAAAAAAAAATTAATGATTACATTTCCTACTCCCACAGCGATGGAACCAATAGAATCTTTTTTATTATACAAATGACGGTTTTGCTTTCTCGATAAATACCATTCCATCAACACGAAAAAAAACATGACGGGAGCCGCCCAAATAATGATAGTGGGAGTATGGCTTTCAATTTTATCTACATAATGAAATGGAATCCGGGGCGCTCCAAAAAATGAATGTAAAAAAATAGGGTTAAACAAAAATAAGAACATATTGAGTTCATAGGTTTGTTATTGCAATGCCAATTTAATACCATTGGCAATTAATTTACTGGCAACCCGTGTATAGATTTGTTATGTTACCCATATAAAATTTAATTAGCCTTATAATTGTTTTTGGGTGAAAACAGATAAGGATATTCTTTCCTATTCTACCTTTACGTATTTTTTAAGTGAAATATAATACCCTTATTAATTGGATTACTGCAATGGATATTTTTAATGTAGAAATTAGCATCAGTACTATGAAATAATTTTTTAAAATAAATAAGGAACGGGATTTATTGTAAAAATAATTCCCCAAAATGCAGCATTCATTTAAGAACAAATTATTTTTTATGAAAAAAATTACAGCTAAATTGTTATCCTCTCTTTACCAACTCTACTTCTGCAACCGGGCTAAAATAAAATAATTTTCCCGTGGCAATTTCTTTACACACAAAACGCTTCCTTACTTTATCGCCTTTGCTAAAAACGCGACCGTTTTTTTCTTTGAACAAACTATCGCCGGGTAATTGTTCTATAAAATAAAATCCGGGTTTGCGCGGGTCATATTTTTTTAATATTCGCAGCAGTCCTTCTTCAGCACATGAGCTGGCAGCGGGGCTTTTGAGGCTTCGTAATAATTCGGTTTCAATATCTTTCGGAAAAATTTTTTTAGCAATAAAGCGTGCCAGTATTTTTCCAAATTCATTTTTCCATTGCGTGCCGTGAGGCAATATTCTGCTGCCATATTTATCAAAAGCAAGCAGGTGGCCCAGTTCGTGCAGCAACGTGATGAGAAAAGAATATTTATTTAAATTTCCGTTTACGCTTATCCGGTGATTTTTATGGCTTTTGCTGTAATCGCCCAAAACCGTTCTTCTTTCGCGCGTTACCGTTAGATGCACTTTATATTCATTCAGGTAAGACAGTACATCATCAAATGAACCGTCTGGCAAATATTTATTCAGGTAGTGGAGCGGAGATTCTTTTTTAAGCATTCGTTTTGGTTCGGGAAATTTTCATTAATTGGGTTACTTCAATAACGGTATAAACGATGTATAAGCCAAGCGCTGTAAAAAATGCGGGCTTGTTTATTCTTCCTTCGGTTATAAAAAGATAAGTGCCTAATACAATAAGCACTACAAATATTTTAAGAAGCAGTGAAGCATAAATTCCTCTAATAAATGCATGAGGATTGGATGAACTGAGCGATTTTATTTGTATCGCAAATCCTGAAAGGCTTAAAGCAAATAAAAAAAGATTGGCTATCAATAAAAATTTTATAGCAAACCCAAGCTCGTGCAAATAATTTTTAAAAATAAATGCTAAAATATTAACTGCAATAAATACCGTAATTACCGATATAAATTTTTTATACATTTTATTTTTTATTAGTAGTTTCTTTCACAATTTTTATAGTCATTCCTAAAATAATACATAAGGGCAAAAGCCACACCAACAAAGGAAATGAGAGCCGAAGCCATTCATCAGCCTTAAAACCGATAAAAACGCCTATGCCTATGCCTGCTATAAACTGGCCGCCCATGCCGGCATAACGCCACAAAGATTTATTATCGTTGTTATTTACCAAAATCAATTTTTAATTTAGATCAATCTATTTCAAAAATAGTTATAACATTCAGCAAATAAATTTTAATCTTGAGGATTTTTAAAAATAATGTGATTTTTTAATATTGGAATTTTATGCTCATTTAAATAAATACATTAGAAACAATAAATGCAAAAAGAACGTCTCGAGCCGGTCTTTAATAAATGCACCGAAGCTTGCCTTGTTCTCAACTTACCGTTACTTCGCCGGTAAAGATGCTGGTGGCCACACTCCCATCAGCAGAAATAAAGCCGATGTAAGTGAATTTTACGGTAAAATTTACCAGGTGAAAATCAATTCTTTACCAATATATACATCTTTTTGCCATGCTTTTCCATACAATACTGCTCAATTCTTCTATTTCCTTTTGGGCAAAACCTTCAAAAAACTATGCATCTTATTTGTTATTACAATAAAAATTATTATTTTAAAGTGATTAATACCTGCTATTCCAAAACTAATTACCAATTCAACTGATTACAATGAAAAAACAGCAGCAACAAATACAAGCTCCTTCTTTCTCTTTGCGCAAAACAGAAAGTAATGAAAAAGATTTTATGTATGTAATTCCACCCGGTATAAAGTTTAATGATATTTATATGGATATTGCAGACATACAAAGAGAATTGGGAATAGGACGCCGCACGATTTATAACATGCGTAATGAGGGGAATACTTTATCATTATCGCCAAATTTGTTTTCTTACTCATCTATAAATATGAGGAATGGTTTTTATAAAATTCCAATCTATATGCTTGGCACAGATACGCCAACGCAACATTCCCTTAGCTGCATATCTGCGCCATTGCGGAAAAGTTAGGCGTTTCCAATGTAATTACAACCATTACTTATTTGGTTTCTCAGCAATTTCTTTTTTAATTCCAAAAATAAATTTTTAAACACGCAATCAATACAGCAACGCTTTTCGTAAAGCAAATCGTTCTCCTGCTCAATCTTTTTAAATAAGTACGAAGGGTAAGATTTTTTCTTTCAATATTATTGGTGCTATATCTTTTCGATTGATGAATGTTTTCAGGAATGATGTACTTATACAAATGAAGTTTATCTGTACAAATTTTTTCAGCTCCCGATAATAACACGGTATCAATTACTCTTTTTAATGTTTTAATAGTTCGCCTTCCTACTACAAAGTCGGCAATTTGTTTTGTATCACTCCGCAAAGCATATACAATCCAAAGCAATCTTGTTTTACTTTTATAAAATGTTCGCATTTCATCTACTTCATAAGTTTTATTGAATGATATAACCGGCTTACTGATTTTTTTAGCTATTAATATAATTCGTTTTAATACGGTTGTATTTGATATGCTTAGCAACCTGCCAATGCTTCGAATGCCACATCCTTCTTTAAGAAGCTGCACAATAGACGTATTGATTTGCGGCAGGCATCCATTGTTTTTATAATGGCTCATAAAAGTTTTGCTGCAACTTTTGCATTTATACCTTTGGCAATTATTAACCTTTCCGTGCTTAATACAAGTACCATTACAATGTTTGCAAGTATTACCACCCACAATTGTGTAACACTTATAAATATTTTCTTTCATTACAGCTCGTTTTAAGGCCTT
>JAICZH010000174.1 GCA_025933775.1 Chitinophagaceae bacterium | reverse complement strand
TTCAAAAACAAAAGTTACGTTTGCGGAGTATGCGCTTACTTCGGGTATTCGTTTTGCAAAACATCATTTCGATACAAATGAAGCCCGTGCTTATTTTGCGGGTATGGCGGCACACTCTATGCTGCCATTGGATAAACTCACTTCTTCTTCCATTGCAATTGTGCTGAATATTGTTGCTCATATTAATGGATGGCCGTTGCCAAAAGGGGGCGCTCAACAAATTACCAATGCGCTCGCTGCTTCATTTATACAATCGGGCGGCGAAATACAAACAGGTTTTATGATAAAATCTTTAGAACAATTGCCTGCTTCAAAAATAATTTTGCTTGATGTAACGCCTGCTCAATTACTTTCAATCGCGGGTGATAGATTTTCTTCTTTGTATAAATGGCAATTAAGCAAGTATAAATATGGCGCAGGCGTTTTTAAAATTGATTGGGCGCTATCTCAGCCGGTACCTTTTACAAATATTAAATGCAGATCTGCAGCAACGATACACATTGGAGGAAGCATGGAGGAAATTTGCAATAGTGAAGAAATGGTTTCAAAAAATCAACATTCGAATAAACCTTTTGTATTGTTTGTTCAGCCCGGAGTGATAGATGCATCAAGAGCTCCCGAAAGAAAATATACGGCCTGGGCCTACTGCCATGTTCCCAACGGTTCGCTTGTTGATATGACTTCATTAATCGAAAAACAAGTGGAGCGTTTTGCACCGGGTTTTAAAGATTGTATTCTTGCACGAAACGTAATGAACACGCGTGATGTAGAAGATTATAATCCCAATTATATTGGTGGAGATATTAATGGCGGAGCCGCATTACCAAGCCAGCTTTTTACAAGGCCTGCAATAAGACTTTCACCATACCGGACTGCTGCAAAAGGCATTTACATTTGTTCTTCATCAACTCCGCCGGGAGGCGGTGTACATGGCATTTGCGGCTATTATGCTGCACGCCGTGCTTTGAAAGATTTATTTGATATAAAGCTTCCGTGGTTATAAAAAATAATAATTATACCTTTTTGTGTCATTGAATATTTTTTCGCCTTAGTAGAAAAATAAATTTAAAAGTTCTCGACCTTATTACCTTATTGCCAGAAAACATTCCTTTTATAAGGTATAAGGTTGAAATAACAATAATCAATTTCTATTAAGGTAAAAACCGGCATTTTCGTGTATGCATGACCGTTACATTAAATTTTATTGAACCCAAAAAATTAATTTTGTTTAGCTAAAATTTTTTATTCAAAATTAAAAGCGTTGCGCCTTATTTTTTTCATAATAAATGTTTTATTAAAACAAAACTGTAAAAAAATTATTTTTGCTGCTATAAAAAATTATAATGAAAGGATCCATTTCTCAATTTATAGAACATCATTATCGTCATTTTAATGCAGCAGCATTAATGGATGCAGCCAAAGGTTATGTATCGCATATTAACGAAGGGGGAAAAATGTTGGTATCGCTCGCAGGCGCCATGAGCACGGCTGAGCTTGGAATTTCTTTTGCAGAAATGATACGGCAAGATAAAGTTGCTATCGTCAGTTGCACGGGCGCCAATCTTGAAGAAGATATAATGAACCTTGTGGCGCACAGTCATTACAAAAGAGTTCCCAATTATCGCGATTTAAGCCCAAAGGAAGAATGGGAACTTTTAGAAAATCATTACAACCGGGTAACCGATACATGCATTCCTGAAGAAGAAGCTTTCAGGAGAATACAACAACATATTTATAAAATCTGGAAAGATGCAGATGATAAAAATGAAAGATATTTTCCGCATGAATATATGTACAAAATGTTGCTAAGTGGAGCGCTGGAACAGTATTATGAAATTGATGCGAAAGATAGCTGGATGCTTGCTGCAGCGCAAAAAAATATTCCGATTGTAGTGCCCGGATGGGAAGACAGCACAATGGGAAATATTTTTGCATCATACATAATTAAAAAAGAATTGAAAGCTTCCACCATGAAAAGCGGTATTGAGTATATGGTAGAGCTAAGCGATTGGTATAAAAAAAATTCTTCCGGAAAAGGAATTGGTTTTTTTCAGATTGGCGGCGGCATTGCGGGCGATTTTCCAATATGCGTTGTGCCGATGATGTACCAGGATTTGGAATGGCATGACGTTCCTTTCTGGAGTTATTTTTGTCAAATATCCGATTCAACAACATCATACGGATCTTACTCCGGCGCGGTTCCCAATGAAAAAATTACGTGGGGCAAATTAGATATTCATACGCCAAAATATATTGTTGAAAGCGATGCAACAATTGTTGCTCCTTTAATATTTGCATGGGTGTTGGGGCTTTAAAAGAGTTGACAACTTTTAAAAAGTTGTCAACTCTTTCGCAATAATTGTTTAAAAAATTTTTCCAAAAATATCCAGCAAAAATTGCAGATAAAAAATCATGCTGGCATCATGCTGGCGCAGATATGCAGCGTGGCTTCGCGCATGGCGTATCTATGCCATTGAATACTTTATCATTATCAGCAAATTTGTTTTTCCTACTCATTTATAAATATAAGGAATGGTTTTATAAAACTCCAATCTATATGCTTGGCA
>JAICZH010000025.1 GCA_025933775.1 Chitinophagaceae bacterium | reverse complement strand
TGTGAACGTTAATTTATATTTCTAAAAAAGGTTAAAAAAGATTCTTCTGAATGAATAAATGGATTATCAGCTTAATTCCTCAATCAATAGATGATTGAAAAATTTTGCCAGCAGTAACAGAGATGAGTTTATAAAAATTATTAGTTAAATAGTTTTCAAATGATGATTGGACTAATAAAAAATCTGAAAGCTTGTAAATTTAGAGGGCAATTATGGGGAGCAGTTTAATAGGAGTTGAATCGGATTGTAAATTGAAACTATTTTTTTCACATTTACAAATAAATTAATAAGTTTTTTAAATATAAATATATTCACCGACACAATTTATTTGTAATTTGGGCTAAGATGTTGCCCGATTTTACAACTCCCTTTTGGCTCGGTATCCTTACGTTGATTTTTTTTATAATTATCACCGGAAGATATTTTTTAGTTGCCGGAATTTTCTGGTTAATATTTTATGTATGGTTTCCTGAACGATGGGCCAGCCGTAAACTTCATACAAAAAATTATAAACCCGGGCAACTTAAAACAGAAGTAAAATGGAGCCTCATCACTTCTTTGTTTTTTTCAATTGCAGGTACAGGCACTGTGGCGCTTTGGCAAAAGGGATTTACAAAAGTTTATACCGATATTCATTTATATGGTTGGTGGTATTTGCCGGTAAGCCTCGTTATTCTTATGCTGCTGCATGAAACGTATTACTATTGGCTTCATCGCTGGATGCACCTGCCTGCTGTTTTTAAAATAGTTCATAAAGTGCATCACGACAGCCATATTGCCAGCCCGTTTACCGCTTTTTCATTTCACCCGCTCGAAGGTTTGCTGCAGGCAATTTTTTTACCAGTGATGTTGATGATTTTGCCAGTGCATTATTATGTCATTATTGTACAGCTCGTAATTATGAGCATCAGTAGTGTTATCAACCATCTCGATATTGAAATTTACAGTAAAAATTTTAATAATAATTTTTTGGGGAAATGGATTATTGGTGCCACCCATCACTCTTTGCACCACAAACAGTTTAAATATAACTATGGCTTATATTTTACTTTTTGGGATAAAATAAAAAAAACAGAAAGCCCGCATTTTAAAAAAATTTTTGATTCTGTAATAAGTAACAAAACTAAATTATAAAAAATGAAAATATAAACCCGGATATTTTTGGTAGAGTATCATTTGCGTTTTCCGCAAAGTGGCAAAGATGGCAAAGTCGCAGGTTTGCCAAGAATATTGATTATCCTTTCAAAACGCAACCGCAACAGCCATCTACAAAGAAAATTTTTCTATTGCATTAATTGTATTTTTCAAATCTTTTTTGCTGATTGCATTGCTGAGAAACCAACTTTCATAACCGGATGGAGGAAGATAAATTCCATTACTGAGCATGTGATGAAAAAATTTATTGAATAAAGAAATATCTGTTTTTGAAACCGTTTCAAAATCATATACATCATGGTTGCAAAAATGCAGGCTCATCATACTTCCTATCCGGTTGATGCGATGTGGAATTTTTTTGTGTTCTAAAACTTTATGCATTTTTTTTTCGAGATAAAAACTTTTTTCTTCCAACTCATCATATATTGATGGATTATTTTTTAATTCATTCAGCATCGTAAAACCTCCGATCATCGCAATGGGATTTCCGCTTAAAGTGCCGGCCTGATAAACGTTTCCGAGGGGCGCAATGTGTTCCATGATTTCTTTTTTACCACCAAAAGCTCCAACGGGTAAACCCCCGCCGATTACTTTTCCATAAGTTACCAGATCTGCATTAATCTTTAATTTTTCCTGTGCACCGCCTGTGGCTAAACGAAAACCTGTCATCACTTCATCAAAAATGAAAACGATATTTTCTTCATCACATATTTTTCTTAATCCTTCTAAAAAGCCTGCTTTCGGTAAAATACAACCCATGTTTCCTACAACCGGTTCAATAATAATGGCAGCAATTTCATTTTTATTTTCTGCAATTAATTTTTCAACTGCATGTAAATTATTATAGGGAGCAGTTAACGTATCATTTGCAACGCCACCCGTTACACCCGGAACGGTTTGAATATTTAAAGTAGCAACGCCGCTTCCGGCTTTTACTAAAAAACAATCTGCATGGCCGTGATAGCATCCTTCAAACTTTATAATTTTATTTTTGCCGGTAAACCCTCTTGCAAGCCTTACTGCGCTCATGCACGCTTCTGTTCCGCTGCTTACCATTCTTATCAGGTCCACATTCGGGCACATGCTTTTTATTAATTCCGCCATTTGTATTTCAAGTTCCGTGGGAGCGCCGAATGAAGTAGAATCAACAACTTTTTTTTGTATGGCTTTTACAACTGGCTTATAAGCATGGCCGAGAATCATTGGCCCCCATGAATTGATGTAATCAATAAATTTATTTCCATCTTCATCAAAGAGGTAAGCTCCTTTGGCTGATTTTATAAATAAAGGTGTGCCGCCAACACTTTTAAATGCACGAACCGGAGAATTTACTCCGCCTGGAATAGAAATTTGTGCACGCTCAAATAATAATTTGCTTTGAGAAATATTCATTTATTTTAAATCGTATTCTTTTTTAAGGTAACTAATTAATCGTTCTGCAAAAGGCAATCCTTTTCTGATATTGTAGATATAATTTTGTGTAGCCCCAATTTCAAAATCTATTTTATTAAAAAACCTTGGCAGGCTTGAATTGTTATCTTCAAATAAAGGCAACATTACATTTTTAAAGCCAATACTCGTATCAAAATAAGTTGTGTCATACCTCGCCGAAAGATCAAGCAATTGCTGCGCGGCTTCTAATGCTTCATTGGTTGCCTTTGTATATAAATCTTCAGCTGCATAAATGATTTTTAATTTCACATCATAGCTTGCAATGCTGTCTGCAACATGACCTTTTTTTATCAATTGTAAACCTGATGTTTTCAGTTGCATCATCGTAGCATCATTGGCTTTAAACAAAGCATAGTAACCAACTCCCTTTGAAGTGTAGTTATAAAGTTTAGCCCTGTTTTCCGGTTTGGAAAAATTTGCACTTGCCAGTTGAACAAGCTTTTTCAAAGAATCTTCTTTTGACTGGTTGTCTCTTAGAGCCAGGTTCATATGAGTTGTGTCTTCATTAAGATCATTAATAAGACTTTGTACATAATGCTTTTCTGTTTCGTGATTGGTTATTATTTCTCTTATATTTTCTGCAATAAATCCAAGCGTTACGGCAAGAAATATCATAATGAATTCAAGAAAAAATTCTTTGAAATTTTTTTTCTTATGATGAAGATCGGGATGATGATGTACTTCCATGGTCAATAGAATTAATCGAAGAAATTTTTTAAAACAAAATCTTTTATTGCTATCGCATCTTTCTGAGCATTTTCTGCATCATTGATGGTAAGATCATCAAAAGCGTCAGGATATCTTGGTGCAATTGAATAATCTGAAAGCCGCATTGCGTAATCGTTTAATTGATTAAATGCCGTATTAATTTCAATGCACAAATTAAGCAGCGCCTGCAAGTCATGAATTTTAGGAAAATTTATTCTCTTTGAAACAAGGTAAGCTTTTAAATATTTTTCTGCGGCTTGCTGCGCATGAAAACAGCAGGCATCAATAGGTATTTCATCTGCTGCCAAATTATTTTTTATTACCAGCAAATCGCTTTCAGCTTTTTTAATCCACTTTTCAAACTCTTTCATATAAAAGTTTTCCTGTGGTAACAGCTTCTTTACCAATGTTGATAATTTGATTTAACCCCTGTTGTAATTCTTGTGAGGTGAAAACAAAAATATCAATACCATTTTCAGGATATGTTTTGATACATCTGCGCACTTCACGGTTTCTTTCTATCTTTCTTTTTGAAGTTTCTTTTATTATAAGCAAATCAACATCGCTATTGGCGGTTTGTTTATTTGTTGTATAAGAACCAAAGAGATAAATTTTTTCAGGGGCATATCCTGAAACAATTTCTTCAATTAATTTATCTATTTGCATTCTGCTTAGCATGCTTCAAAAATATTAAAAACTAACCAAATAATTTGGAGCAAATATCCGCATTCTTTTTCTTGTCAAATAAAAGAATCAGTAATCAAAAATGAGTTATTGAAATTGTTCATTTATTTTTGAGAAATTAGATTTGTAAGAAAATATTTCATTTTGATTTTATTGTACCATCTCTTTCTCACATTTTATTCTCTTGGTATTCGCTTTGTTTCCATCGGGAATAAAAAAGCAAAACTGTGGATCAAAGGCAGAAAAAATTTTTTTGAAAATTTACAAAATACTTATCCGGCTAACAGCCAGAAAAAAGTATGGATGCACGCGGCCAGCCTTGGCGAGTTTGAGCAGGGACGGCCTGTTTTAAAAAAAATAATTGAAAACTATCCTGAAGTTTTTATTGTAATTACTTTTTTTTCTCCTTCGGGTTATGAGATTGCAAAAAATAATAAAGAATTTAAAAACATTTATTATCTGCCGATGGATTCTCATAGCAATGCAAAAAAATTATTAAGCATTTTAAAACCTGATCTTATTCTTTGGGTAAAATATGAATACTGGTATTATTATTTACAGGAAATAAAAAAAAGAAATATTCCATTGTTATTAATTTCCGGCGTGTATCAAAGCAATCAGATTTTTTTTAAATGGTATGGAAATTTTTATAGAAAAATGCTTACATGCTTTACTTGTTTTTTTGTCCAAAATTTATCTTCAAAAAAACAATTACAAAAATTAATTACTGAAGAAAAAATTATTGTAACAGGAGATACCCGTTGCGACCGTGTTATAAATATTGCAGAAAATTTTACAGAAGTGGATGGCATCAAAAATTTTTGTGAAGATAAAAAAGTGATTGTGGCAGGAAGCACCTGGGAAGATGATGAAGCCGAATGGACGCACTTTGTAAGAACCCATCCAGAAATAAAATTTATAATTGCTCCGCATGAAATTGATGAAGAAAATCTTGCAGATGTAAAAAAAGAATTTTCTAATTCAATATTTTATTCGGAGTGGATAAAAGAAGGACAACCGACAACCGACAGCCGGCAACCGGCAATCGGAAACTGGCAACCCAATTGCCTTATCATTGACAATATCGGGATGCTTTCAAGATTGTATCATTATGCTACCATAACCTACGTTGGTGGCGGATTTGGCTATAATGGATTGCATAATATTCTGGAAGCGGCAGTGTATGGCAAACCTGTAATTTTTGGCCCTGAATATGAAAAAAATTTTGAAGCGGAAGAACTAATTGATTGTGGTGGCGCTATAAGTATTGATAATGCATTGGAACTTGAAAAGATTGTAAATAATTTATTGAATAATGAAGACGAAATAACTTCAAGAGGAGTTGCCGCTAAAAAATATATTTACAATAATGCCGGCGCTTCGCAAAAAATTATTGAATACATTCAAAGAAATCTTCTTCTTACCAAATGATCGAATTGTTTTACAACAGGATCGTTATCGTGCCAGCCAATTTTTATTTTTAATTCTCTTTTTATCCAATATTCTGCTTCAGCAAGTATTAAAAAATTTTGAATAGTTTTTATGCTTCGTTCATACATAGCTTCATCGCCGCGAAATAATTCATTTATAAAAAGAAAACGATCGTTTACACCGATTGCTTTTTTTAAATCTTTAATCGGAGCTTCTGTTAATTTTTCTGAAAGCTCAATTCTTACTTCTTTCAGCCGGTCGTTTAACGATTCAGGATATTCAAAAGAAGTTTCCTCATTTGCAGCAAATTTTTTTTCTATCGGAGTTTGATGAGCAAGCGTGGGCACGTCTTCAATAGGATCATAAACAAAAGGACGCTTTACATGATTGCTCATCGAGTTCACCGCTTCTGCATTTCTTTTTATTTGTTCCAATTCTTTTTCAATTTCTTTTTCATCTACCTGCAGCACTTCAATAATTTTTTCTTCAGAAAAATTTGTAATTATACCATCTTCAGTTTTTTGTTGATAAAAACTGCTGAAAGAAACGGGCATGATAACACAAACTTTATCCTGGCTTATTTCTTTTTTTACTTCAGACTGGCTTTGTAATTCTGCCTGCAACATTTGTACCGTATGCAAAAGCATAGACGCAGATGCATTTTCATCAAGTTGCTTTTGTAATTTTTTTATGAGTGTTGACACTCTTTCCATGCAGAATGTATAAGATTAAATTTGGATTTTTGCAAAGTAATAAATGAATGTTTTAATTTATCCCAAAATCATTTAACCTTGCAATATGGCAAGTTACAAATTGAATTTTAAAATGAAATACAAAAAATGTTTATAGAACCTAACTTCAGTGGAGAACGTCGTGGGTGGATTGAAGTGATTTGCGGAAGCATGTTTAGCGGAAAAACGGAAGAATTAATACGTCGTCTAAAAAGAGTTGCAATTGCAAACCTGAAAACTGAAATATTTAAACCTTCGGTGGATGTACGATTCGATGAAGTAAAAATTGTAAGCCACGATGAAAATAAAATTCAATCTACGCCGGTTAATAATTCGCAAACGATATTAATGCTTGCCCAGGATGTAGATGTGGTGGGCATTGACGAAGCACAGTTTTTTGATGATGAGATTGTGAAAGTATGCGAGCAGCTTGCTTTAAAAGGAATCAGGGTGATTGTTGCCGGATTGGATATGGATTATAAAGGCAATCCTTTTGGGCAAATGCCGAGGCTGCTTGCCATTGCAGATTATATTACCAAACTTCATGCGATATGTGTAAAATGTGGAAACATTGCCAATGTAAGCTATCGCAAAGTTTCTGGCGATGCACAGGTAATGCTTGGCGAGAAAGATATTTATGAACCACGATGCCGTGTATGTGCAGCGTTGGGAAATTCGATATAATTAAAATTCATTAAACTTAAAATTCTATTACTCGAATTTTTTGCGAATTACACGAATTAAGCATAAAGGAAAGATTTTTATTAATGTTTTTAGTCAGAAAAAAATTCGTGTAATTCGATTTCATTCGTGTAATAAAAAATTGGGAATTCGTGTCTAAAATTTTTACTTTATTAAAAAAAGATTTTTTGCTTGAGCTGCGGCAGCAGCATACTTTTTTTGGAATATTATTATATGTGGCTTCTACAATTTTTGTTTTGTACCTCGCAATGGGACAACCGGAGAGCAATGTATATAATGGTATTTTTTGGATGATACAATTGTTTGTGTGTGTAAATGCAGTTGCCAAAAGTTTTTTGCAGGAAAGCAAAGGCCGGATGCTTTATTTTTTTTCCATCACCAGCCCGGTACATTTTATTATTGCAAAACTTATTTACAGTACAGTGGTGATGTTGATAATGGTTCTACTAAGCCTTTTATTATTCAAAATTTTATTGGGAAATCCTTTAGAAAATTATGTACAATTTATAGGTATTGCCTGTCTTGGCGGAATTAGTTTAAGCCTTGTATTTACTTTAATGGCGGCTATTGCTGCGAAAGCGCAACAAAATGCAGCAGTGATGGCAATACTCGGTTTTCCATTAATTATTCCGCAATTGTTATTATTGATAAGGTTGTCCAAATCCGCATTTGGCGAGGTTTTCAGGCAAGGCGCTTTATTGCAGATAACACTTTTATTAATTGCTTTAGATGTTTTGGTAATTGTACTGGCAGTGGTGTTGTTTCCTTTTTTATGGAAGGATTAGTTAATGGGGAAAATGTTCTATGCTTACTATTTGCTAATTTTCAAATTTTCAAATTGAGTTATTAATTTTTCATCACTTCCGCCATTGTTTTACCAATATCAGCAGGGCTGGCTACTACATGAACACCACATTCGGAAAGTATTTTCATTTTAGCAGCGGCAGTATCTTCTGCGCCGCCAACAATTGCGCCGGCATGTCCCATTCTTCTTCCTGCAGGGGCCGTTTGCCCGGCAATAAATCCTACAACTGGTTTTTTTGAATTTTCTTTTATCCATCTTGCAGCTTCTGCTTCCATGTTGCCGCCAATTTCTCCAATCATTACAATGCCATCTGTTTCTTTATCATTCATAAAAAGTTCAACAGCTTCTTTGGTGGTTGTACCAATAATCGGATCGCCGCCAATGCCTATCGCTGTTGATATTCCAAGCCCTGCTTTTGCAACCTGGTCTGCGGCTTCATAAGTAAGCGTTCCCGATTTGGAAACAATTCCTATTTTTCCTTTTTTAAAAATGAAGCCAGGCATAATACCGACTTTGCATTCATCTGCCGTAATAACCCCCGGGCAATTTGGTCCAATCAATCTTGAAGGCGTATCCAATAAAAAACTTTTTACTTTTACCATATCCTGCACGGGTATGCCTTCGGTAATGCATACAATTAATTTTATTCCTGCATCAGCAGCTTCCATTATCGCATCAGCAGCAAAGGCAGGCGGTACAAAAATAATGCTTACATCAGCGCCAGTTTCTTTTACTGCTTCTTCTACGGTATTAAAAACAGGTTTGCTCAAATGTATCGTTCCACCTTTGTTGGGCGTTACGCCACCCACCACATCAGTTCCATATTCTATCATTTGCGTAGCATGAAATGTTCCTTCCGTGCCTGTAAAACCTTGTACTAAAATTTTTGAATTTTTATTTACTAATACCGACATGAATGATTTTTTAATTGCGCAAATATAGCCTCTCGAAGGGAAAATGCATTTTCTTAATTTTATCTTTTTTGAACTGAAATTCTATCTCCAATCGTTCAATTAATTTTTTAGATTTTCTAATTTTCAAATTAATTTAAATTCATCTCCATCAAACAATCCCAAATCACTCAGCTTTACATGAGGAATTACTAACAATGCCATAAAAGATAAAGTCATAAATGGAGCCGATAATTTGGAACCGAAATCTTTCGCAGCTTTATCAATTTGCGTGTACTTTTCTGCAATCGCATATCCATCTTCATTGCTCATCAAACCTGCAACAGGTAAGGGTAAAATAGCTTTTTTATTTTTATCAACACAACTTATTCCACCTTTGTTTTCAATAATTAAATTCACTGCGTTACAAATGCTTTCATCATCTGCACCAACAGCAATCATGTTATGACTATCATGCGTAACCGAAGATGCAATGGCTCCTTTTTTTAATCCGAAATTTTTTATAAATCCAATGGCAACAGGTGCATCTTTATAACGATTAACAACTGCAATTTTTAAAATATCTTTTTTTACATCGCTTACATAAAAATCATTTTTATTTTTTGGAGCAATAAGAATTTTATTGGTAATTAATTGCCCATCCAATGCTTCAATTGCAATAATTTTTTCATCATTATTTTTTTTAAAAAGAAAATCAGAAACTTGTTTTTTACTGCAATTAAAATTATTTATCAAAGCTGCTTTTGGCGCATCAATTTTTGAAATTCCATTTTCAGCAACCAGTATTCCATTGATAAAAGTTTTTATAACTTCAAAATTTATTAAATCGTTTACTACAATGAAATCTGCACTGTCACCGGCTTTCAGTAACCCAACTTTCATGTTATAATGTTTTACCGGATTAATGCATACAGCTTTTAAAACTTTAAATACATCTATATTTTTTGCAACAGCTCTTTTGCATAAATCATTTATATGACCTTTCACCAAACTATCCGGATGTTTGTCATCGCTGCAAAACATCATTTCATTTTCATAGTCGTTCAGCAAATCAATCAATGCTTCAAAATTTTTTGCAGCGCTTCCTTCACGAATCAAAATTTTCATTCCGTATTGCAATTTTTCAAGCGCTTCTTCTTTTGTAAAACATTCGTGGTCGGTGCTGATGCCTGCTTCAATATATTTTTTTGCATCTTCGCCTCTTAATGCCGGCGCATGCCCGTCAATTGGTTTATTATAAATTTTAGCTGAATTAATTTTCGCTTCTACTTCTTCATTGTGATGCAATACACCTGGAAAATTCATCATCTCACTTAAATAATTTATTTCTTCTTTTGCCAAAAGTGTATCAACTTCTTTTGCATTAAGCGAAGCGCCTGCGGTTTCAAAATCTGTTGCAGGCACACAGCTTGGTGCACCGAAATAAAATTTAAAAGGAACTGTTTTTCCATTTTCAATCATATACTCAACGCCCTGAAAGCCGCACACATTGGCTATTTCATGCGGATCGCTGATGGTAGCAATTGTTCCATGCACAACAGCCAGCTTTGCAAATTCAGAAGGAACGAGCATGGAACTTTCTATGTGCACATGTGCATCAATAAAGCCTGGTAAAATAAAAGGAGCATCTTTTTTTTGATTTTCTAATTCATTTATAGCAATTATTTTTCCATTATCAATTTGCAACTCACCATAAAAAATTTTTTTATTTTCTATGTCAACAATATTTGCTTTGATGGTAAAATTCATTTGTAAAATTTTTATCCATTCACAATTCAATTAAATTTATTATTAAATCTCAATATGAAAAAAAATGATTCGCTTAATTATTCTCTTACCTTCATATAAAATTTTTAAAAATGAAAAATATTTATTTGTTTGTCGTATTCATTTTGGCACTTGTATTTTTTGTACAATTTGCCAATGCGCAATCAGTGGATGATGTAATTAATCAATACATCACTGCACGTGGCGGAAAAGATAAATTAACTTCACTAAAAACGCTTTATTTGGAAGGAACCCGGCAAATGCAGGGTGGTGAAGTGCAGGTAAAGGTTACTAAAGTTGATGGAAAACTGAACAGGGTTGATTTTGAATTTGGTGGAAATTCTGGTTATACAATTGTTACGCCGGATAAAGGCTGGATGTATATTCCAATGCGGTCGGACAAGGCGGAAGAAATACCTGCTGACAGATTAAAAGCCCAGCAAGACCAACTTGATATTGCCGGTCCTTTGGTAAATTATACAGCCAAAGGTTATAAAGCAACTTTAGCCGGAAAAGATACCGTGAATGGAAAAGAAGCCTGGAAAATAATTCTTACAGATTCTTCAAAAAAAGAATCCACTTATATGATTGATACAAAAACAAATTTGCTTATACAAACCAAACATGAAATAGATGCCGGAAGAAGAAATAATAACGGTCCAACAGAAGTAATAACTGATTACAGCGATTATAAAGATTTTGACGGCGTTATGTTTCCACAAACCATCACCACCGAAGGAACCGGCATGGGAGCAGGTTCTATGACGTTTGATACTATTAAAGTGAATCAACCTGTTGATGAAAAAATGTATAAGCCATCGAATTAAATACAACCATTATTTCGTGCCGGTTTATCCCCGGCATTTTTTATTTATAAAACGAAATCTTTTGCAAGTCTTAATTAAATACTTATTTCTTTAATTTCATTCACACTTTATACTTTTATATTTTCTATCCTGTTTTTAAAAACACTCTCTTCAATGAAAAATTTTATTCTTCTTTCAATTGCTATTTTTTTAACTACATTTTCTTTTGCCCAAAAAAAGCAAAAAACAACTCTTGTAAATCAAGACAGTATTTTATTGAGCACTACAAAATACAGACTGGTCGGTCCTTTCCGCGGGGGAAGAAGCGGAACTGTGGCCGGTGATTATAAAGATAAAAACACATTTTATTTTGGCGCAACTGGCGGCGGCGTTTGGAAAACACAAGATGGCGGCAGCAATTGGAAAAATATTTCTGATAAATTTTTTGGAGGATCAATAGGAAGCGTTGCAGTGGCGCCTTCCAATTCAAACATTATTTATGTCGGAGAAGGTGAAACTACATTGCGTAACAATGTGAGCGAAGGTCATGGCATGTGGCGCAGCGATGATGGCGGCAGAAACTGGAAACACATTGGCTTAGATGATTCTCGGCATATCATGCGCATTGTAATTCATCCCACCAATCCGGATATCGTGTGGGTGGCAGCGCTTGGTCATTTATTTGGTCCAAACAATGAAAGAGGAATTTATAAAACAATTGATGGCGGCAAAACATGGAAAAGAGTTTTATTCAGTAACGACCAAAGCGGCGGCGCAGAGTTAGTGATGGAACCAGGTAATCCTTCAGTTTTATATGCAGCAACATGGCGGGTAATACGCACACCGTACAGTCTTGAAAGCGGCGGCAAAGGAAGCGGATTGTGGAAGAGCACTGATGGCGGCGAAACATGGAAAAGTCTTAATGATACAAAGGGATTTCCGGGCAAAACAATTTTGGGAAACATCGGTATTGCTGTGTCGCCCGTGAATCCTGAAAGAGTATTTGCATTGGTTGAATCTTCAAAAGGTGGTTTATTAAGAAGTGATGACGGCGGACAAACATGGACGCTTGTAAGCACTGATGCAAACATTCGCCAGCGTGCATGGTATTTTAGTAAAATTTATTGCGATCCTAAAAATGAAGATATTGTTTATGGGCTTAATGTAAATATGTATCGCAGCAGTGATGGTGGAAAAGCTTTTAAAGAAATTAATACACCACACAGCGACCATCATGACCTGTGGATTGACCCCGATAATGCAAGCAGAATGATTGTTGCAAATGATGGCGGCGCACAAATTAGTTTTGATGGCGGCAACAACTGGAGCACGTATTACAACCAGCCAACAGCGCAGTTTTACAGGGTTTCAACCGATAATAATTTTCCTTATCGCTTACTCGGAGCGCAGCAGGATAACAGCACGGTGCGCATTTTATCAAGATCGCAAAGCCGTGAAATTAATCAAAGCGATTGGACGTCTACAGCAGGTTTTGAAAGCGGTTATGTTGTTGCTGATCCTTTAAATCCTGATATTGTTTATGGTGGAAATTATGGCGGATATATTTCACGTTATGACCATAAAATCGGCGAGAATCGTGCAGTAAGCGTATGGCCTGTGTATGATTTGGGAAGTGGCGCCGATATTTCAAAATATCGTTTTCAATGGAACTTTCCTATTTTCTTTTCACCCAATAATCCAAAAGAATTATATGCAGCCGGGAATGTTTTATTTAAAACAATAAATGAGGGAGCAACATGGACGGCAATAAGCGGTGATCTTACCACCAATGATAAATCAAAACAAAAATCGAGCGGCGGCCCGATTACGCAAGACAATACAGGCGCAGAAGTATATTGCGACATTTACACAGCAATGGAATCGCCACTTGAAAAAGATTTGTTGTGGACAGGAAGTGATGATGGGCTAATAAATGTAAGTAAAGATGGCGGCGCACATTGGGAAAATGTAACTCCGCCCGAAGCAGGAAAATGGATGATGTGGAATTGCGTGGAAGCTGATCCGTTTAAAAAAGGAACTGCTTATTTTGTTGGAACAAAATATAAAATGGATGATTATACGCCTTATATTTTTGTAACAAACGATTATGGAAAAACATGGAAGAAGATTACTAACGGTATCGCACAAACGCACTTTGCAAGATGCCTTCGTGCAGATAAAAAACGCCCCGGACTTTTATATTGCGGCACTGAGTATGGAATGTATATCAGTTATGATTATGGCGAAAACTGGAAACCATTTCAACTTAATTTACCAATGGTTCCAATTACTGACTTAGCAACAAAAAATAATGACCTCGTTGTGGCTACGCAGGGCAGATCATTTTATATTTTGGATGATTTAAGTGTGGTTCAAAATATTGATAAAATGCCCGCCCAGAGCGACTTGTATATTTTCCCTATTGATACTTCTTATCGTATGCGGGGTTCACAAAACCTGAATGTAAAAAATGCCGGAATTAATCCGCCGAATGGAATTGTAGTAAATTATTTTTTAAAAAATGTAGAAGACAGCAGCGTAGTGAAAATATTTGTTTTAGACAATAATAAAAAAATAATTAGTTCATTTAGTACAAAGCCTTCCGGCGATACCGGAAAAATTGAAGTAAATAAAGGAATGAACCAGTTTGTATGGAATACGAACTATGCACCTGCTGAAAGAATAGAAGGAATGGTGTTATGGAATGGCAATGTGCCCGGGCCAAAAGCGATACCCGGCAAATATTATATCCGCATAATTAATTACGATAAAAAAGACAGCGCTGATGCGGAGGCAATTATTAAAGCAAATCCTAATTTTAAAGAAACCCCACAGGAATATGATGACCAGTTTAATTTTTTAATTACGGTGAGAGATAAATTTTCTGAGGTTCAAAAAGCAATTAAAAATATTCGTGAAATAAGAAAACAAATAAATGATTTCATGGCATTGCAGGGAAAAGACACTGCAGGCGGAATAAAAACAATGGCTGATTCCATTAATAAGCGAATGACAAAAATTGAAGAAGCGCTTTATCAAACAAAAGCAAAAAGTGATGAAGATGTTTTAAATTATCCAGTCAGGTTGAATGATCAAATCTCTGCATTGTACGATTATGCCGCTTCGGGAAATTATGCGCCAACGCAACAAGTGAAAGAAGCGTATAAATTTTTAAGTGAAAAAGCCGATGTGCAACTCGATAAATTAAAAACAATTATGAATGTAGATGTTCCAAAATTTAATGCGCTGATAAGAGAAAAGCAGCTTCCGGTAATAGGCGTGAAGAAGGAATAATTTGTAATTTTAAGAAACATGAATTCAGCGTTAATTCATCCGCCAAGAACAATTTTGGAAGTTTGGGAATCGCTTCCGGAAGGAACATTATCCCAGATCATAAATAATAAGTTAGTTGTAAGTCCTGCGCCGCTTGATGTACATCAAGTTATTTTTGGTAAAATAAGTGTTGAAGTTTCTCTTTTTTTAAGAAAAAATAATATCGGACAAATCATTATTGGTCCATTTGATATTCATTTTTCAAAAGAAAATATTTTACAACCTGATATACTTTTTATTAAAAATAAAAATCTTCATAAAATAAAATCAAATGGATTATTCGGATCTCCTGATTTAGTAATTGAAATTTTATCTCCAGCCACTTCTCATTTTGATTTTGATGAAAAGAAATTAATTTATAAAAGATATGGTGTGCAGGAATATTTTATTGTCGATCCTAATTCAAAATGGGTTACTTCATTTTTTCTTAAAAATGATAAATACAAAGAGCAGGAAAGTACGGAAGGCAAAATTAAATCTGCTGTATTAAATACTGAAATTAATTTTTGATTTTTATAATAAATTTTAATCCAATAAATCCGGCCTTTTTTCTTTTGTTCTTTGTAAAGATTGTTCGTGCCGCCATTCATTAATTTTTGCATGATTACCGCTCAATAAAATTTCAGGAACTTTCCATCCGCGAAAATCTTCCGGCCGTGTATAAACCGGCGGCGCTAATAAATTATCCTGGAAAGAATCCATTAAAGCAGAAGTTTCATCATTTAAAACGCCAGGCAATAATCTGCCGATGGCGTCTGTAAGTATTGCTGCACCTAATTCACCGCCACTCAATACATAATCGCCAATAGAAATTTCTTTAGTTATAAAATGATCCCGCACTCTTTGATCAATACCTTTATAATGCCCGCAAATGAGCAATAAATTATTTTTTAATGATAAAGCATTTGCAGTTTTCTGATTAAATTTTTCTCCATCAGGCGTGAGAAAAATCACTTCATCGTATTGCGTATTTTTTTGTAAAGATTCAATTGCATTTACCAAAGGTTCTATCATCATTACCAAACCTGCGCTGCCGCCAAACTGGTAATCATCTACCTGGCCATGTTTATAATTGGTATAATCCCTTACATTAAAAACATTCACTTCAAGCAATTTTTTTTCTCGGGCTCTTTTTAAAATAGAATGAGCAAAAAAACTTTCCATCAATTGAGGAACAACAGAAATGATGTCAATCTTCATGATGCAAATGTAAGGTGTCTGGCCACTTCTAGGTCTGACATCTTATCTATTCCAAAAATTCATCTAAATTTCTTTTTTCTTTTTTCGTTGGTCTTCCTTGTTTACTTTTTCTTTTTCCTGTATTAAAAATAAATGAAGACGGCTGAATTTTTTCTTTTTCTTGTTCGGGAGAAAGATCAATATAATATTTTATAGCTTCAGCAAATTGAACTCTCGTGTGCAACAATCCGCTTGCTTCAATCAGCCATTTTTTGAATTCTGTTTTTATTTCATACTGCTCGCCGGGATGCACTGTTTTCGATGGTTTCACGTTCACTCCTTTGCACTTTACTTTTCCATTATTACATGCATCAGCTGCAACGCTTCGGGTTTTAAAAATCCGTATTGCCCATAAATATTTATCAATGCGCAGCTTATCATTTTCTTTCATACACACAAATTTATTGAATTACATAAATGGTATAAATAAGTAAATACAGTTTATGTATTTTTACCATAAACAAAAAACCAATGACGCATAAAATCAACAAACTCTCATTACTTGTTATTTTTTTAATTTTTAGCTTTAATTCTTTTGCACAGTTTCGTGCAAAAGAAATTTACTGGACACCTAACGGTGATGCATACACGAAAATAGAAAATGGCAATATTATTAAAACAGATGTAAAAACCAACAATGAAACTATTCTTGTAAAAAAAGAACAACTAACACCCGCAGGAAGTGATAAACCTTTAGCATTTAAAATTTACAGCTTCTCTCCTGATTACAAAACTTTACTCATTTTTACCAATACTGCAAAAGTGTGGCGATACCACACACGCGGCGATTACTGGATTCTTGATGTTACTAATAACAAATTAACGCAACTCGGTAAAGGATTGCCATCACAATCATTGATGTATGCAAAGCTTTCGCCCGATGGAAAAATGGCGGCTTATGTAAGCGGTCATAATATTTATGTGGAAGACATCAACACACATAAAATAACCCAACTAACGGAGAAGGGCACACGAAAATTTATTAACGGCACTTTCGATTGGGTTTATGAAGAAGAATTTGGATGTCGGGATGGTTTTCGCTGGAGTCCTGATAGTAAAAAAATTGCTTTCTGGCAGGTGGATGCAACAAAGATTCGTGATTATTATATGCTCAATACAACTGATTCACCTTATTCAAGAATTATTCCTGTTGAATATCCAAAAGTAGGCGAGCCTCCGTCTCCTGTTCGCATCGGCGTAATTACTGTAAGTGATGATAACATTAAATGGATGGATATTCCCGGAGACCCGCAGGAACATTATCTTCCAAGAATGGAATGGGCTAATAACTCTAATGAATTAGTTGTGCAACAATTAAACAGAAAACAAAATGAAAGCAAACTTTTTTATTGCGATGCAACCACAGGCGCTGCCAATAATTTTTATACAGAAGATAATAAAGCATGGATTGATATAAAGTCGAGATGGAATGATGATGACCCAACTGGATGGGAATGGATTAACAATGGAAAAGATTTTTTATGGGTGAGTGAAAAAGATGGTTGGCGACATATTTTTCTTATAAGCCGCGATGGCAAAAAAGAAACATTAATTACAAAAGGCGATTACGATATTGATAACATTAAATGTATTGACGATAAAAATAATTATGTATATTTCATGGCTTCGCCAAACAATGCTACCCAACTTTATTTGTACCGTACAAAAATTGATGGCAAAGGAAAACTTGAATTACTTTCGCCAAAAAATATGATCGGCACACACGATTATAATATTTCGCCTTATGCAAAATATGCGTTGCATTCTTTTTCAAATTATAAAACTTATCCGGCTCGCGAATGGATTTCTTTGCCCGATCATAAACCTTTGGATGAAGAAAAAAGTATTGCAAAAAATATGCGGGTAAATGATAATTCTAACATTGAATATTTTAAAATAACTACGGACGATAATATAACATTAGACGCATGGATGGTAAAGCCTGATGATTTTGATTCCACCAAAAAATATCCCGTTGTATTTTATGTATATGGCGAGCCTGCTGCTTCTACAGTTGAAGATAGATACGGCGCACAATTTAATTTTTTATACAATGGAGATATGAGTAAAGACGGGTACATACTTGTTTCTGTTGATAACCGCGGCACGCCATCATTGCGTGGCGCAGCATGGCGCCAATCTATTTATGAACAAATAGGAAGAATCAATATTCACGACCAGGCAATGGCTGCAAAAAAATTATTGGAAGAACATGCCTATATGGATACAAGCCGCGTTGCTGTGTGGGGATGGAGTGGAGGCGGCTCTTCCACACTTAATTTAATGTTTCAATATCCTGATATTTATAAAACAGGAATTTCTATTGCGGCTGTAGATAATCTTTTGTTTTATGATAATATTTATGAAGAAAGATACATGGGATTGCCACAGGAAAATATGGATGATTATGTAAAAGGCTCGCCCATTTATTATGCAAAAAATTTAAAAGGGAATTTATTATTCATCCATGGCACGGGCGATGATAATGTACAATATGATAATGCAGAAGCAATGCTGAATGAATTAATAAAATACAATAAAACTTTTAAGTTCATGCCGTTTCCAAACAGAACACATAGTTTAAGCGAAGGTGTAGGAACCATAAAATTTTTATCCACTTTATACACCGATTATTTAAGAAAAAACTGTCCTCCCGGCGCAAGATAAATCTTGGTATATTTGGTTATAAAAAATGATCGTGCAAAACTTTGTTGTGATAATAACAATGTGGTTGTGTGTTTGTATTTTTAATTCATGCCAGAAAAAATTTGAAAATACCAATCATACTTCTCAGGATAGTCCTGCAGAATTTAAAGCAAAAATTAACGGAGTTCAATTTGTTGCAGTATTATATGGAGCTGCCATACGTGAGGATAGCGTTATTTCTATTGCAGCAGAATCGGGCGACAGGCAAATGATTGTATTTGCCGTTAAAGATTCAGGAGTGCATAATTATACACTTGCCATGAATAGCGTTTTTAATTTTGGAGGATATACTGATGCAACCAGCATTGCGTTTGCTTCAAATGAAGGAATAAGTCCCGGCGATTCCGGTGGAGAATTAACCATTGTTTCAATAGACAAAATAAAAAGATTGCTTAGCGGAAATTTTTATTTTAAAGCTTTTCATCAAGACAACAGAACACAAAGAATTATAACAGATGGTGAGTTTAAAAATATTTCATTTTAAATAAAATTTATTTATAATAAAATTTTATTTATACAAATCATTCAATTCATTTTTCAAATCAGTTACAGATTCAGAAGTATTGGACGAGCTTGAAAATAATTCTTGTGAAGTAACTTCTTTTCCATAAAATGCTTCATTGGCTTTATTGTCAATGCTAATATCTGCGCCTTGTAAACTGATGCCTGCAAATAATCCTTTGCTTCGTGAATAAGAATATACTTCTGCTTCCATTTTATAATCGGTGCTTGCGGTGGAGCTGCGGCCTACAGGCCCTGCTGTTGCAGATATTTGGCCGCCTAATGTAAAGCTCCTTTCTCCGATTTGTTGTAAAGTAGCGCTATGTTTAAAAATCAATACAAGATCTACAGATTGAACGCCTGCCTGTAAGCCAATGCTTCCACCGGTGATGGTTACAAATACAGGGTTGCTCCATGTGCCATCAGCAAGCTTCACCATTGCAATTCCTTTTCCTCTTTTAGCAGCTAATACAAAACCTCCGTTTATAAGCCTGGGAACAATTATTATTCCTTCTGTAATTTTTAATAAATCTGCAGGAATGCTTTCTTTCATGTTTCCAAAATCTTTTAATACCTGCGTGGAAGCGGTTATTTTATCTTCCTGTTTTTCCTGGCTTTTTGCCTGCGCAAAGAGCATTGAAAAAATGATGGCTAATAAAAAAAATTTATTCACTTTCATATAATTCGTTTTAAATGTTTAATAAATATGAATGTAAATACAACATTGATGCCATTAACTTTTTTCCCCATTTAAATAAAATTCTAAAATTGTATGCTGAATATTTTTTCATAAAATAAAAAAGCCGTACCAAAAATTGATACGGCTAAAGTTTTTAATAAAGAATAAATTATTACTCTGCTTTATCGGTAGTTTCTTTTGCAGGCGCTGCTTCTTTTTTAGCAGGCGCTGCATTTTTTTCAGTTCTTTTTGCATAATGCGGACGTCCACCCGTTCTGCTTTTTTTATGCGATTCCTGGCGCTTTGCAAATTCTGCATCATGTTCAGTGCTCCACTTAGTAAATTTTTCCATTGCGGCAGCTTCATCAAACAAACCGAGTGTAACACCGCGAAGCAAATGCTTGAGGTATAAAACACCTTTGAAGCTTAAAATACGGCGAACAGTATCGGTAGGTTGTGCACCTTTGTGCAGCCATTCCAATGCTTTTTGCCGGTCAATTTGAATTGTTGCCGGAACGGTGAGTGGATTATACGAACCTAATTTTTGGATGAATTTACCATCACGAGGGCTTCGGGCATCTGCAACTACTATAAAGTAAAATGGCCTTTTCTTGGAGCCATGTCGTTGCAATCTCATTTTTACAGCCATAAAAAATAGAAATTTTTTTGGGTTGTTAATTAATTTTGTTTCTAAAGGATTGCGAAGATAAGCGGTGCAATCGAATATTACAAATCAAAAAATACAAAAATTTTTTCAGTTTGTATAATTTTTTTTATTAAACGTTTATAAATAGGATTTTAATATGCAGTTGAGCAATTTTTTTTAAGCGACAATTTTTGAGATGCTAATTAAACTAAAAATGGAATGTATCCTAAATGTATCCTCTAAGACTGCGATAAGTTAATTTTAATTATTTTTATATTATGAGTACGCTTGATTTAATCTTGTATGATAATTTAAGAAAAAACTTGATGATGAAACTGCAAGGCAATTAATCAATTTTGTTCCATCTTTCGCGTGTCCTCATCCTACATTCTTCCATCATAATTTATCAATTTTACTCGTAAAAATATCTATTCAATGTATAAAGTAAATGTAACAAATAAACATCCCGATTTACGCTTATAAAATATTTGTCTCCCCTCATGTTTTTGAAAAATACTAAAAGTTTAAAATTAGTCCTTGTTGCAAACGAGAACTAGGAGGAGGGGAAGTTTGCCAAAATAAATTGGTAAATAAAGATGATTTGGCGCAGACAAAAATTGATTTAATAAAATGGTTGTTTGGATTTTGGATTACTCTTGTTTACTTATTTTAGCTAATTGGTTCTTAAAATAACTATTTTTTCCCCAGCCCAGCCAGCCTTCCCATCGGCATTTTATTCATCATCTTCATCATATTTTTCATTTGGTCAAATTGTTTTAAAAATTGATTTACCTCAGCAATATCTTTTCCGCTTCCTTTGGCAATGCGTTGCTTGCGGCTCGGGTTTATAAGGTCGGGGTTGCGTCTTTCTTCCAGCGTCATTGAATTGATCATTGCTTCAATTCCTTTAAAAGAATCATCATTCACGTCAATATCTTTTATTTGCTTGCCTACGCCGGGTATCATTCCCATCAGGTCTTTCAGATTACCCATTTTTTTTATTTGCTGCAATTGGGTTTTAAAATCTTCAAAATCGAATTGATTTTTTCTAATCTTTTTTTCAAGCCTTGCAGCCTGCGCTTCGTCAAATTGTTCCTGCGCTTTTTCAACAAGGCTTATAATATCGCCCATACCTAAAATGCGTTGCGCCATCCGTTCCGGGTAAAACACATCGAGCGTGTCCATCTTTTCTCCGCTGCTTACAAATTTTATCGGCTTGTTTACCGTTGATTTAATTGAAATAGCAGCGCCACCTCTTGTGTCGCCATCAAGCTTGGTAAGAACAACGCCGGAATAATCGAGTCGCTGGTTAAATGCAGCCGCCGTATTTACTGCATCCTGGCCCGTCATGCTGTCCACTACAAAAAGTATTTCTTTGGGAGAAACTGCATTTTTAATATTCGATACTTCCGTCATCATTACTTCGTCAATAGCCAGACGGCCTGCTGTATCAATGATAACAGCATTTTTATTTTTTGATTTTGCTTCTTTAATTGCATTTTGAACAATTGCGATGGCGTCTTTATTTTCAGGCTCGCTATACACTTCTACACTTATTTGTTCGCCCAATATTTTTAATTGTTCAATTGCTGCCGGGCGATAAATATCTGCAGCAACCAACAATGGTGATTTACCTTTTTTTGTTTTAAGATAATTAGCCAGCTTTGCGCTGAAAGTTGTTTTACCGCTACCTTGCAAACCGGCAATTAAAATTATCGCAGGATTGCCCGCAAGATCAAGATCAGTCTCACTTCCACCCATTAATTCAGCAAGCTCATCTTTTACAATTTTTACCATTAACTGGCCCGGGCTAATTGAGTTAATTACTTTTTCGCCGGTAGCTTTTTCTTTAATGCTATCAGTAAAATCTTTTGCAATTTTATAATTCACATCCGCATCAACTAATGCACGCCTGATGTCTTTTATAGTGGATGCAATATTGAGTTCAGTAATTCTTGCCTGTCCTTTTAGATTCTTAAATGCGGAATCTAATTTATCACTTAATGATTCAAACATATTTGGATTGATTAAATTATTTTATTTGATAAAAGCAAAATTACAAAAATAACATCTGGTCAATTTTTCAAAAAATAGAAACAGAGCTTCTCATAAAACAATTTTTTTTTCATAAAAGAAATTCGGTGGTTGTTTTTAAAATTTTCTAATGGTACTAACGGTAACGCCTACTCGATTTTAATTTTTTAAGAAAATAATTTTTCTTCAACAATAAGTTTCCATGTTTCAATTTATAAATTTCATGCTTTGGTAATTTACTATTAAAGTTTTGATACATTTTACCAAATATTGTTGCCTTCTTGTTGATTCATTTATCAAAACTTAAAAAATATCAATGAAAAAATTTATAACATTTATTGCGCTAATGCTTAGTAGTGTAATAGTATTTTCGCAAAACCATATTGTTACCGGTAAAGTTGTAGATGAAAAAGGATCTCCTGTTGTAGGCGCTTCTGTAATTATAAAAGGAACTAATAAAGGCACATCTGCCAATGGCGACGGAGCATTTACCATTAATGCAAAAAAGGGAGATGTATTACAAATAACGGCTACCAGTTTTGCAAAAACCGAAATTAAAGTGGGCGCCGAAGATCAAATAACAGTTGCATTGAAGCCCGCATCCAGTGTATTGGAAGAAGTAGTAGTAACGGCTTTGGGGCAAACGAGCAAGAAAGCAAAAGTTGGTTATTCAACAGCCACATTCAACAGCGAAGCCATTAATCGCACGGCAAATGTAAATGCATTCGACGGGCTTGCAGGAAAAATTCCCGGCGCTGAAATATCCAATACGGGCGGCCCGGGCTCATCTACAAAAATAATTATGCGTGGTTATGGTGTACTTGCTGAAGGCGGCAACCAGCCGTTGTATGTGGTAGATGGTATTCCTCTTTCTGATGCCAGGCCCAATGCGGGCTCCAACTTTTTATCAGGCACTGCAACTATTGGCACAGTAGGGCTTACTGCACAAAATGATTATGGAAATGGAGCCAATGACATAAACCCCAACGACATTGAATCTATTACGGTACTGAAAGGAACGGCTGCTTCATCATTATATGGTTCTGCTGCGCGAAATGGCGCAATAATGATCACTACTAAAAGAGGTAAAGCCGGAAGAATTCATATTGATTTTGCAGGCTCTGCCAACTTTAGTAAAGTAGGTAAATTACCCACTTTGCAAAATATATTCGGTCAGGGATGGAATGCAACATTTATTCCGGGAGAAAATGGAAGTTGGGGCCCGCGCCTCGATGGAAAAGTAAGAGCATGGGGTTCGGTAGAAAATAATTCCCAATTAATAAAACCATTTTCATTTATTGATGATAATATCCGTAGCTTTTATACCACAGGGCTTGAGCTGAATAATAACATTGCCGTTTCCGGCGGATCGGATAAAACAACTTTTTATTTTTCTTATGGCAATGTAGAAAGTGATGGAGTGATTCCTACTAAAACAGATTATCTCGCTCGTAATACTTTATCATTAAGAACCAATAGTAAGTTTAAAAATTTTTCAATAAACACTTCTTTTAATTATGTAAATAAAAAAGTAAATCAACCGGCAACAGGGCAGGGAAGTTCTTCCGGCTCTACTATTTTTCAGGATTTATTGCAAATACCGGTTGACTTGCCCATTCATGATTTCAGAGATTACAAGAATAAATTTTTTGATGTAAATGGTTACTTTACTCCTTATGCTGAAAATCCTTATTATGGAATAAATAATAATGGCAACACGCAAACATCCGACCGGTTTTTCGGCGACCTCGACATGCTGTATCAATTCACATCTGCATTTGCAACACAGCTTCGCGTAGGCGGCGATGTAGAAAATTCAAGAGGTTTTGGTTTCAATGCTGTAAATGCTCCGCAGCCTGGAAGCTGGACGGGTGGCGCAAACACAGAAGGCCAAAGCAGAACGCCTGATGTAGGTTCTGTTGTTACTTCCAACAGTTATGTCGGAAATATTAATGGAGATTTTATTTTAAAATATACAAAAGATATAAGTAATAATTTAAATCTGGATGCATTGGCCGGGATTAATTTCAACCAGTTTGATACCAAATTTAATTATGCAGGAATTACAAATTTATTAATTCCGGGTTTTTATAATCTTTCCAATTCTACCAAGCAACCGGTTACCGGCAATGCAAGCAGCCGTCAAAGATTGCTGGGCGTGTATGCACAGGCAACGCTGGGTTTTAAAGATCAATTATTTCTTACCTTAAATGCCCGCAACGATTGGTCTTCCACTTTGCCAATTGATAACAATCATTTCTTTTATCCCGGCGGCAATGCATCATGGGTAGCTTCTAATACTTTTAATTTAAAAGCTTCTCCTGTTTCTTATTTAAAATTCAGAGCAGGATATGGAAAAACAGGAACGAGCGCACCCGTGTATGACATTTATCCGGTGTTGATTGCAGGCTCTGTGCCATTGCCATTTGGCAATATTAATTTTCCATTCAATGGAATTAGTTCTTTCAGAATTCAAAACACAATTGCCAATGCAAATCTTAAACCCATTATTACCACAGAAGCAGAGTTAGGAATGGAAATAAGATTTTTTAATAACCGGATTGGATTAGATGTAAGCCTGTATGATAAAAAAACAGATGGACAAATTTTAAATGTGCCAATCTCGCCGGGTAGCGGTTATCTTAATCTTGCAGAAAATCTTGGGTTAATAACAAATAAAGGAATAGAAATTTCTTTTGATGCAAAACCAATAGCATCCAAAAATGTTACATGGTCTTTCGTTTACAATTATGCAAAAGATGTAAATAAAGTAAATCATTTAACCAACGGGCTTACCAAAGCAGCTATTTTTCAAATTGTGGGCGGTGTAGAATTGGATGCGGTTCCAGGAAAAACAGCAACCGGCATTTATGCCTTCGGCCCCCAAAAAACACCTGATGGAAAAATAATTGTAAGCGCTACAACCGGAAAGCCACTGCCAACAACAGATAGAATATATTACGGCAATGCAGAGAATGATTTTACAATGGGCTTTTCAAACAGTTTTAAATTTAAAGAATGGCAATTAAACTTCTCTCTTGATTACCGGCAAGGAGGTGTTTTTTATAGTAAAACAGCAGAACAACTTTTATTTACCGGCAATGCTATTCCCACTACATACAATGATCGCAGGCCATTTATTGTTCCCAACTCTGTTGTTCAAAATGGAGTAGATGCATCGGGCAAACCAGTGTATGTAGAAAATACAACTCCCATTACAGGAAACTCTTTCCAGGATTTTTTTCCTGAAGGAGGCAATCCTGCATTTGCTTATGGTAATGATATTCTCGACAGATCATTCTTAAAACTAAGAGATGTTTCTCTTTCTTATTTTTTGCCAGATAAAACATTATCAAAAATTGGATTTCATAATATAGGCATTACTGTTTACGCAAGAAATATATTGTTATGGACGCCCGCTTCCAACATGTATATTGATCCGGAAGCATCCAACTTTGGCAACGATCTTACGAGCCAGTTGGGCGAGTTTGAAACAGCTCCTGTTTCTCATCAATATGGTGTTGCATTAAAAGTAAATTTTTAAAAAAAATTATTTATGAAAATGAATATATCAAAATATAAAAAAATAATCACTGCACTTTTTATAAGCAGCATATTCATGGCAGGGATAGGTTGCCGAAAAACATTTGACATTAATCATGATCCTAACAATCCTTCACTGGAAGTAGGAACTCCTAAAATAGTTTTTCCGGTATCCGTAATGGGAGTTGCAGCAGTGGAAGGTGGCGACCTCGCATTGCTTGGCGGAATATTGGGCGAATATGTAACACAAGCTGCTGCAGCAAGTCAATACAAAAATATTGATCAATACGATTTAAAAACTACCGATTATAATGCGCAATACAGCACGCTGTATGCTTATGGTTTAAAAAATATTCAATTTGTAATTGATAAAGCAAATGCCGCACAGGATTGGAATTTTTATTTGATGGGCACTGTTATGAAAGCGTATGCAACCGGCTTGCTGGTTGATTTATATGATAAAATTCCTTATTCAGAAGCATTGAAGGGTGTTGGTAATCTTACGCCGCATTTTGATGATGGATATACCATTTATAAATCATTGATTGCAGAAATTGATACGGCTTTAAATAAAGATTTCAGCGCATCTACTGCAATTGATTTAAGAGCAACCAACGAAGGAAATGTGGATTTAATTTTTGGCGGCGATATTGAAAAGTGGAAACAATTTGCCAACAGCCTTGAATTAAAATTGTATCTGCGAATGATAAATGCAAAACCCGATGAAGCCAAAGCGGGTGTGGAAGCCGTGTATGCGCGCAATCCCGAGTTTCTTCAGGAAGATGCAGCAGTAACAGGTTTTATTGATGCAGCAAATGAATCCAATCCATTGTATGAACAAAACATTCGCCAGTTAAATACCGGCGGCAACCTCGTTGCAAGCAAAACTTTTGCGAGTTATTTAGAAGCGAACAATGATCCCCGCTTATTTGATTTTTTTGCTAACCCAACCAAAGCGCTTGATCAGGGAGATTTTTTAAACACATCTGCTGCTGCTTTATCGGCTACTGTATTTAAAGAAAGTCCAACCGATCCTGTAATGTTTATGTCTGCCGCAGAATCGTATTTTTTACAGGCAGAAGCAAGAGAAAGATATTTCAATGGAAATGGTGCAAAAGATTTATACGATAATGGAGTACTTGCCGAATTTGCAGACCTCGGTGAAGATGGAACTTCATTCATTGCCCCCGGCGGTGCTTATGCATACCCGTCAGGAACGAAAGATGAAAACATAGAAGCAATTCTTATTCAAAAATGGACATCATTTGCTTATGGTGTTCATTTTATAGAAGGATGGTTTGAAAGGAACCGGACAGGAATTCCAAAAACAAGCCCGGTGTATTCTACTGATCCATCTTATGTACCGGGGCAATTTGTTGTTTCAAAAAATTCTGTATTAGGCGCCGGACAATTTCCAAAGCGCATTGTGTTTCCCGATGCTGAAAGATCTACCAATCCTAATACACCTGCAGAAGTTCCGATAACTACTCCTGTTTGGTGGGGATTATAATTTTTATCAATAAAAAAAATAAAAATGAAAAAAAACTTTTTATATATAATGATTGTGCTGATGGCATTTATTTCTTCTTGCAAAAAAGATACCATCATCAATACGCCTGATAGAGTAGGTACATCCAAGGTTACATACTATCCTATAATAACCTTGACAGGAAATACAATAATTGCAGTAGCAAACGGAACTGCTTATACAGATCCGGGAGTAAAAGCGAAGGCCGGCGCTGCCGATGTACCGGTAACAACAAGCGGTGATGTGAATACAAGTGAGGATGGGGTTTATACAGTAACTTATTCAGCAACCAACTCCGATGGATTTAGTTCCAGCGCAAGAAGAACAGTGGTAGTTTATACAACTGCCGCCGATGCTGCGGCGCACGATCTTTCAGGAAATTATGCAAGAACTCTCAATGGCTCTGTTGCTACATGGACGAAGATAGCGCCGGGTGTTTATACTGTTTTCAACCCCGGTGGTGCGCCGGGAACTAACTTAACTGTTGTTGCAATTAATCCGTCGGGTTTTAATATATTAATACCACAACAGCTTGCAAGCGATGGATCACCAACAAGCTCAACCAATGAATCCTATACCAATTCTGTTCCGGCAACTTATTCATGGAAGATTGTAAATCCTACTTATGGATCAAGTTTAAGAATTTTTGTGAAACAATAAAATTCAAAAAATTTTAATTATAAAAAAATGAAAAAAATATTTTCGATATTAATAATTGCTGCAGCAATTTCTTTATTGAATTCTTGCCAAAAAACAAAAGTTGCAGGCGCCACTGCTGCTGTAAAAGTTGCCAACGAATGGTGGGTTACTTTAACCTTAAACGGCGATGATATTTATGGCATCGGCCATTTTAAAATTGCAACGTATAATACATCAGCAAATGATAATACCATCTGGATTGATGATTATAAAAATGGATGGCAGGTAAAATTCAAGTCAGTAGTGGATTACAACAATCTTACTTTTGCGGCAAACAATGCGCAGAATGAATATTATAATATAACCGTAAATCAAACTGATGGAAAAATAATTCCAAAAGGAGGGCATTCAAAGTCGGGAAATGTTGCCGACAGTATTCACATGAAAGTAGAATTTTCTGATGACCCGGGAAATGTATATGAAATGAATGGAGTAGAAAGAACAAAGTTTGCAGAAGATGATTATTAAATAAATTTTTATTTGGAATGGAATACAATAAGGTTGCAAAATGCAGCCTTATTATTTTTTTCGGCTAAAATTTTTATTGAAAATTATGTAAAAAAAATAATTATATCCATTCAAATTTTTTATTTGATGCTGCAATCAATGTTGTTAAAAATCTATAAATAAAAACATTCTTTGCTTTTGCTAATCTTTTTAAATTTGGTTTCAGGATTATATCACTTACATTTGCACTCCTAAATCGCGAAGTAGAACAGTCCCGATAAGTCGGGATCGGGTTTACAACAAAAGAAAAGTTTAAAAAATTTATATCGCGAAGTAGAGCAGCGGTAGCTCGTCGGGCTCATAACCCGAAGGTCGGAGGTTCGAACCCTCCCTTCGCAACACAGTCCCGAAATTTCGGGATTTTTTTATTCATATCATAAATAAAAGTATCGCAAAGGCAGCAAAGGTTTCGCAGAGAACGCAAAGGTTTCTTTGCAAACTTGTGTTTCATTGTGTTCTTTGCGATACATTATTTTATTCTTTCAATAAATTAATTTTACAATCAAAATGAAATCGGGTTTTGTAAATATTTTTGGCAAGCCCAATGCCGGCAAAAGCACGCTGCTCAATGCATTGATGGGAGAGAAGCTGGCAATCGTTTCACCCAAAGTGCAAACCACAAGACACCGGATAAAAGGAATATTAACGGATAAAAATTATCAAATCATTTTTTCTGATACACCCGGAATAATAGAACCAAAATATAAACTGCATGAAAAAATGATGAAGGCTGTAAAAGATAGTCTCGAAGATGCAGATGTATCTTTGCTCATCGTTGATATAAAAGATGACCTTGAAGAAACCGATAAAATATTTTCTGGTCTATATTTGAAAGTTCCATCAATAGTAGTTCTTAATAAAGCGGATATTGTTGGTAAAATAAAAGTTGAAGAAACAAAAAAATTTTTTTCTGAAAAAAAATATTGTAAAAAAGTAATTGCTGTATCCGCATTAAAAAAAACAGGGATAGATAAATTATTGAACGAAATAATTTTTTTATTGCCCGAAGGCGAACCTTTTTATAATGATGATAACCTCAGCGATCTTCCTATGAAATTTTTTGTGGGTGAAATAATAAGAGAAAAAATTTTTTATTTATACCAGGATGAAATTCCTTATCATGCAACCGTGCTGGTGCAGGAGTTTAAAGAAAAAACAACGCTTACAAAAATTTCTGCAGATATTATTTTGCAAAGAGAAACGCAAAAAGGAATTGTATTGGGCGAAGGCGGAAAAATGATTAAAGAACTGGGAATACAGGCCAGGAAAGACATTGAAGCATTTATTGGCAGAAAAGTTTTTTTGGAATTATTTGTAAAAGTTCGTCCTAAGTGGAGAGATAATGAAATGCAATTGAAAGAATACGGTTATTAAAAATGTACGATGTTAGATGTTTGATGTACGATGTTAAAAAATATCCGTACTTTATAGTTAATAGAAAATAATTGATAATTAAAAACTGCCCTTGAACCCTCCTTTGGAGGGCAGAGAGGCTACAACAGTATGAATTCATTTGGAAGAATTTTCAGAGTAAATATTTTTGGAGAATCGCATGGCGATTTTGTAGGAATAAATATTGACGGTTGTCCTCCGGGAATATCAATAACCGTAAATGATTTTTCTGAAGATATTGAAAGAAGAAAACCCGGCGCTAAAGGAACAACTCCCCGCAAAGAAGATGATATTCCCGAATTTGTAAGCGGGATTTTTAATAATAAAACTACCGGATCACCGCTGACAATTTTATTTAAGAATAATAATACAAGAAGCGGTGATTATGAAAAACAAAGAGCAGTGCCACGACCCGGCCATGCCGATTTTGTTGCACATAAAAAATTCAATGGCTTTGAAGATTATCGTGGTGGCGGCCATTTCAGCGGACGGTTAACGGTTGCTATTGTTGCCGCAGGTGTTGTTTCAAAAAAAATAATTGCTTCATTGTTTCCTGAAAATAAAATTAATATTCATGCAACAATTCTTGAAATAGGAGGAGAAAAAGATATTGAAAAAGGATTGCAAAAAGCAATTGATGAAAAAGATTCTGTTGGTGGAATTGTTGAATGCAGAGTTACTAATTTACCAATTGGTTTGGGCGAACCTTTTTTTGATTCTGTTGAATCGGTTATAAGTCATGCTGCATTTTCTATTCCTGCTGTGAAGGGAATAGAATTCGGCGCAGGGTTCGCAGCTGCAAAAATGTTTGGCAGTCACCATAACGATGCGCTGATCAATAAAGATGGAACTACAGCTACCAATAACGCTGGCGGTATTCTTGGCGGAATAACCAATGGAAATGAATTAGTATTCCGCATTGTAGTAAAACCAACTTCATCTACCCCAAAAGAACAACAAACATTAAATACAGAAACCGGAAATGTAGAATCATTTTCAGTTAAAGGAAGACATGATCTTTGTATTGCTTTAAGAGTGCCGGTAGTGCTGGAAGCTGCAGCAGCAATAGCTTTAGCAGATTTGATGATGGCCTCCCATCCCGATAACAATCGGGACCAGAGGAGGGGCTTAAATGTTTAGTTCCCTCTCCTTCGGAGAGGGGTTGGTGTAAGGCTCTCACACATGCACATCTTCAATAAAAAAAAATTCAGCAGGCTCGTTGTGAAAAATATTTATTGAAAGAATATCAAATTGAATTCTTTTCCATTCAGGATATAAATACAAAAATTCTTCAGATGCATTGATGAGATTAATAATTTTCTTTTTGGTTACATCATCTTCAGGATAACCAAATTTTTTTGTTCTTCTTGTTTTTACTTCAATAAAATGAAGCACATTTTTATATGAAGCAATCACATCTACTTCCCAATGGCTGTGTCGCCAGTTTTGATGCAATATGGCAAACCCTTTTTGCAATAAATATTCAATTGCCATTTGTTCGCCAAGCTTACCGGTGGTAATGTGATGCGCCATAATTTCAATAAGATAGGAAATTTAATACAACATTTATAAAATTAACAGGCTAATATTTTTAAGTCCATAAAAATCTTAGTGGCCTACACAAAAAGCATTTTTCAAAAAAATTTTATTACTTACTTTTGTAAGTAAATCATTCATCATGAAATTAACGAAGCAAGTTGTCATCAGTTTTCTTCTTTTAATAATTATTGCATCTTTATATCGCATTATGCCGGGCCGGCCTTACGGATTTGCGCCGCAATGGGCAATGGCAATTTTTGGCGGAGCCATAATAAAAGATAAAAAACTTGCTTTTATTCTTCCTTTGTTGTCTATGTTTGTTTCAGATGCGTTGTATGAAATTTTATACAGAAATGGCGTTGGCAATATACAAGGCTTTTATGAAGGTCAATTCACCAACTATATTTTATTTGGCTTGATGACATTTTTTGGATTTTTCATTAAAAATTTTAATATTGGAAAAATTGCATTGGCTTCCATCGCAGCGCCAACGGCTTATTTTTTTATATCAAATTTTATGGTGTGGGCAAGCAATTCTCCTTTGGCAGGATTGGGCAGGCCAAAAACTTTTGATGGGCTTTTACTAACGCTTAATGATGGTATTCCGTTTTATGCATGGAGCATTGCTGCTACACTAATATTTTCTGCAATTTTATTCGGAAGTTATTTTCTTATTACAAAGCCTTCATTGCAATCTGTTCAGCAATTGAAACAATAATAAAATAAAATCACTTATTGTTTTTCGTCATTTGCCGAGTCAATAGTATATAATTTTTCATTTACTTCTTTCAATTTGCTCAAAGGCATTTTCATTACTTTTCTATCGTAAGTCATAAAGCCATTTACTTCACCTTCTACATCTGTCGTTTGCGTGTAAACCGCAGCAGACAAGCCTTTGCGAACTAATTCTTCTAAATGAGTAATTAAAGAACTATAGCGCATAAATAAGCTGTCTTTATTTTTAAAACTTTGATAACCCCAGTTTTTTTGTTGCCACGTATGTCCGTTTACCGGTAATCCTAATCCGCCAAATTCGCCCAATACTATTGCTTTTTTTGTTCCAAAAAATTCAGGTTTTGGCATAGCTGGTTCTGGATAATTATGAAGGTCGAGCAGGTTTCCTACATCATAATAATTTCCGCCGCTGGCGCTGTTTACCAATCTTGATGGATCTTTTTGCATGGTTTTATTGGTAATATCAATCGTTTTAAATTGACCCCATGCTTCGTTGAATGGCGTCCACACTACAATGCATGGAAAATTATATAAGGCATCCATAATTGCATTCCATTCTTTTCTATAATAACCTTCGCTTTCAGCTGTGCGAGCTTTATCAGTTTGGTTGCCGAGTATGCCCGGCCTTGGTTCCCAGCCATTGCCTAAATCGCCGCTGGGCATATCCTGCCACACGAGCAAACCAATTTTATCGCAATAATAATACCATCGCGCAGGCTCTACTTTTATATGTTTGCGAATCATGTTGCAGCCCATGTTTTTTATGGTTGCAATATCAAACTGTAAAGCATCATCAGTTGGCGCGGTGTACAATCCATCCGGCCACCAGCCCTGGTCCAGCGGGCCAAACTCAAATAAAAATGTATTGTTCAGCATTATTTTTTGAATACCGTTTTTATCGGGAGCAATGGATATTTTTCGCATGGCGAAATAACTTTTTACTTCATCTATAACTTTTCGTTTACGCGTTACCGTTAGTTTCAGATCGTATAAAAAAGGATGAGCAGGCGACCATGTTTGCGGATTATTTATTTTTAAAGTTTCAAAAGTATCTGTGCTATTTTTTTCGGCAATTTTTTCATCTCCTTTCCATGCCGATATATTTATTTCATCGCCCGGCTGAAGATTATGTACAGAAGCGCTCACGGTTATAGTTTGGTCATCTAAGTTGGCTGTTTGTTTGGTAAATTGAATATATGTTTCAGGAACTATTTCAAGCCACACCGTTTGCCAGATGCCCGTAACGGATGTGTACCAAATACCTCCGGGATGCACTACCTGCTTGCCTCTTGGCTGCGGCCCGTCATCGGTTGGGTCCCACACACGAATAGATAATTGTTGTCCCGGGTCTTTATTTAAATAGTCGGTAATATCAAATGTGAAAGGATCGTAGCCTCCTTCGTGCATGCCGATTTTTTTTCCATTAATATATACAATGCTTTGCCAGTCTATTGCGCCAAAATGAAGTAATATTTTTTTTGATTTTCTTTTTAATGGAACTTCAAATGTTCTTTGATACCATACAATGCTGTCTTTTCCTACTGATTTTTTTACACCCGATAAAGAAGATTCTATGGCAAAGGGCACTAAAATATTTCCCTGAAATTTGGAAGGAATATTTTCATTTGATTTGGGTAAAATGGAATATTGCCACAAGCCATTGAGGTTTGTCCAGTCATTACGTTGCATTTGCGGACGCGGATATTGCGCCAATACATTTGCCGGATTTACACTGTCTGCCCATGGTGTGGTAATGTTGCCGGCAACGATTTTCCATGAATTTTTTTGAGCAAATGAATAGGATGCTATTAAAATAAAACAGAAAAAAAGAGATGATCTTTTCATGAAAGATGAAATTAATTAAATAAGATAAATAATTTTGAGGTTTGAAAATAAGTTATTCAGATGAATAATACATGAGATGAATTAAAAAAGTCTTTCAATAGAAATTGTAAGAGGTTTTTTAATAAGAAATTTAATTAAAAATTATTGCGAATCATATGCAGCTAAGGTAATGTGGCGTTGGCGTATCTGTGCCAAGCATATAGATTGGAGTTTTATAAAACCATTCCTTATATTTATAAATGAGTAGGAAAAACAAATTTGCTGATAATGATAAAGTATTCAATGGCACAGATACGCCATGCGCAAAACCACGCTGCATATCTGCCCATGATAAATAACGATTAAGGTTTAGACTAAGGATAGCGAGGGGGGCACTATCAAACAGGATGTCTGGTTTTCTGGATCTGCAGCATCTGTTCCCCATTTCCTGCTGAAGGAAATTTAATGAGTACATTTCAAAGCTGGCAATATGGTATGATGAATATGCCGTATACCGCAATTCAGCTATGCCGAAGTCCTGGCGTAAAATATGAACGAAATCAATAATAATTATGAAAAAAAGTCTAATATTTGTTATATCTTTTGTGGGATTGTTTGCCCTCACTTTCGTGACCTTGTTTTTTTTGAATGGGTTCTTATTTTTTATTTATGGATACCACATTGATAAAAACAATTTAACGCAAGAATCATTTAAGGCATATAGAACAATTTATGGGACTAAAGTTGTTTTCGTAGTAATAAGTATTTTGTTAAACTTCCTAATGATTATTATTGTGCGAAAACATTTGACTCAAACTCCGATTTTATTATATAAGTCAATATACTTTATTACTTTATTAATGCTAATTAGCGTTATATTTTTAGGTATCGCAATGTTATTTCTACCAAGGCCCCCCATACTGGCCTTTAGGTTTGTATCAGTCTAATATCGCAGATATGCAGCTAAGGTAATGTGGCGTTGGCGTATCTGTGCCAAGCATATAGATTGGAGTTTTATAAAAACCATTCCTTATATTTATGAATGAGTAAGAAATACAAATTTGGCGATAATGATAAAGTATTTAATGGCACAGATACGCCATGCGCAAAGCCACGCTGCATATCTGCGCCAGCATGATTTGATAATTTGTTTGGATTTTTTACCCAATGTTTTTTGTTGAAGATCGTAAGAAATCTGTTTATGACTGCGGGGTAAATCGTGAATGCCCTGGTGAACCAGCACCCATTTGTTGATGGTAGTACGGCTTACTCCGTACTTTTTTGAAAGCTCGCGGTA
>JAICZH010000081.1 GCA_025933775.1 Chitinophagaceae bacterium | reverse complement strand
TTCTGTTTTTAATAGGTTGTCTTGATTATGCCCAAGCACAAATTACTTCCGCTCAAATAAAAGCCAACTTTGGAGTTGATGCAGATTTAGATGGAAATTATTTCAATAAAGCTGTGCAAACGGGTAATGATGATTGGTTCAATCAAAGCGCTACTGATACAATAGGCAAAGGTGTTATTGATACAACAGGCGCAGCCTCAATAATTGCGCAATACGCTACAGACGCCAATTTCAGGAAGTTGCCTTTTTACAGATCAATGAATGTGCCGCCTTATACAATTGTAAATCACCGCATGTTGATTGATGCCGTTTTTATACGGGATTATCACGGCGATGATTCTACTGTGTTTAATACAGGCTCGAGTAAAAATGGTCAAAGCCCCCAAAACTGGTCGTGCCCGGTATCACAATCTATTCCAGATAAAAATGAAATTCTGGATATGATGGTGCATGTAAGAAGAGCCGGCCCAAGCATTACAGATTCTCTTTGGATGTTTGGAGGCGTTTCTATTGAAAATACTACCGGCGACCGTTATTTTGATTTTGAAATGTATCAAACCGATATTTATTACGATCGCAGCACTTTAAGTTTTTATGGATATGGACCTGATGCAGGCCACACCAGTTGGCAATTTGATGCCAGCGGTAATGTTACTACTCCCGGCGATATTATTTTTTCTGCTGATTATGGAAGTTCCACTTTAAGTTCTATTGAAGCCCGTATTTGGGTGAATGTTTCTGCATTATCAATTACCCCCGCAGGTTTTAGTTGGACAGGAACATTTGACGGAGCAGGCAGTGGCTCGCAATACGGATATGCTGGGATCACTCCAAAAACTACCGGTGCATTTTATACAGGTATTGAAAATACAGTAAAAAATACATGGGCCGGCCCGTTTGAATTGGTGAGAGGAGACAATAGCGTTCTTACCGATTATATAGCCGGACAATTTATGGAGTTTGGAGTAAACCTCACTAAATTAGGATTAGACCCTGTAACTCTTTTGGGAAGTAATGCATGTGGAATGCCTTTTAGAAGAATTTTGGTAAAAACAAGAGCCTCCACATCATTTACTGCTGCATTAAAAGATTTTGTAGGGCCTTTCGATTTTTTCCTTGCACCAAGAGCCACATTAGCTGCTGATACAACCGCACTCTGTGGAATGGTTGGCCCTACTGAAGTAAAAGTATCCAACCCCGTAAGCACTTCAGTTTATAACTGGTCAACTCTGGATGGGCATATTCTTAGCTATGAAGGAGATACCGCCATAATTGTTGATTCGCCCGGAACTTATATTGTTACCCAGCAATTGCAATCCGGTTGTTCTACTTATGCCACAGATACTGCTGTGCTTCTTTCTAATTCAAGCTGTTTTGTACTGCACAATGTTGTAAATGCTTTGGCAGGAAAAATTTCTGACAATAAAACTTTTTTAAATTGGATTGTTACCAACAATCTTTTAATTGATCATTTTGAAATTCAGCAAAGCAGCGATGGTATTCATTTTGGCGCTTTGGGTAATGTACATGCCAATTCAAGTGATGAAGCAGCGGTGAATTATAATGCTTCTTACAATTTAAACGGGTATAATAATTCTTATATTTATTTCAGGCTGAAAATTTATGGTTCTTCAGGGCAATATGCCTATAGTAAAATTATCAGACTGTTTAATGCGGGCGAAAATTTTGTAACCATAGTTCCAAACCCGGTGCATGATGTAATGAATATAAATGTTTCCACATCAAACAATGAAAAAATAGCTTTGGAAGTTTATGATATTTCCGGCAGGTTGATGAAAAAAATAAATACCAGCGTTGAAAAAGGAAATAATATTTTAAAGATTTCTGATTTTCAAAATTGGAATCGTGGCATGTACTCAATAAAAGTAAGTTTCGATAAAAATATTTTTATTAAAAAAATCATTCTGACAAAATAAGATTTGATTTCTTATTTAATAAAAAATTTTCAAATATATTTTATAGAAATTAATTATATAAAACCTGCTATCAATTCGGCTTCAAAAAAGTTTATCCTTTTCTTATTGCCTCGCCTTTAAAAGCGAGGCAATAAATTGACATACTACACAAGCTTTAGCCTAAAGCTAAATTTTTTGAAATGTGCGCCAATAAATTTTTAAAAAAAATCACTTTTGAGAAAATCATTTTATCTTAATAGAAAACAAGTGTTTTGAAAAAGCGATCATAAAACCTCATTATACTTTGCATTTAAAAATTTAGCATTGCATTTTTAACTAAATTTGCATTCTAAAAAAAATTGAGGAATGAAAACTTCCAGCATTATTATTTTAGTGGCTATTGCAGCAGCCATCGGCGTTTTACTCATGTATTCAGTTAATTTTTCAACGTATGATACGATCAGTTCTGCAAAAGAAAAACAAGGAAAATATGTGCACCTTATAGCCCGCCTCGATAAATCGAAACCAATACAATACGATGCAATAAAAGATCCCAATTATCTTTCTTTTTATGCAACAGACAGCCTGGGCGGCAGCACACAAGTAATTTATCACAATACAAAACCTGCAGAGCTGGAACAAAGCGACCGCATCGTTTTAAAAGGAAAAATGGAAGGCAATGTTTTTGAATGCAACGACATCTTACTCAAATGCCCTTCAAAATATAAAGATGATAAAAAACAATTGGAAAAAACCGTTTCTCAATATTAGACTGAAATCATGAAGTTTGAAGGTGAACATTTATTACCCGGACAAGTTGGGCATTTTTTTGTATTGCTTGCATTTGTAGCTTCATTGGTTTCATCCGTTGCATATTTTTATGCATCTTCCATTAAAGAAAACCTGCAACAGGCAAAGGAAAAACACTCGTGGATGCTTTTTGCAAGAGCCGCTTTTTTTATCCAGTTCATTTCTTTGCTCACCGTTTTTATTACCATTTATTACATCTGTTCTCATCATTATTTTGAATATCTATATGCCTACAAACATGCATCCATTGAGCTGGAACCAAAATATTTATTAGCCTGTATTTGGGAAGGCCAGGAAGGAAGTTTTATTTTATGGTCGCTGTGGCATTGCGTTTTAGGAACTATATTAATTTTTACTGCAAAAAAAAGAGAAGCGCCAATATTGGGTGTTGTAATGCTGGCGCAATTTGTTTTGGTAATGATGGTTGTAGGAATTTATTTTGGCAATACACGAATTGGTAGCAGCCCATTTGTATTGACGCGTAATGAAATTAATATTCCTATTTTCAGCCAGCCCAATTATTTATCATTTATAAAAGATGGCATTGGGTTAAATGTTTTATTAAGAAATTACTGGATGGTTATTCATCCGCCGATTTTGTTTTTAGGATTTGCAAGCACAATAGTCCCCCTGGGTTTTGCTTATTCATCATTAAGCACAAAAAATTTTACTGATTGGGTAAAACCTGCGCTGCCATGGACTTTGCTTAGTTGCTGTGTATTGGGTGTTGGTATAATGATGGGTGGAAAATGGGCTTATGAATCTTTATCATTCGGTGGTTATTGGGCATGGGATCCGGTTGAAAATGCTGCGCTCGTTCCCTGGATGATTCTCATTTCGGGATTGCATTGCATGGCGGTTTATAACTCAACAGGCAATGCATTGCGGGCTTCATATTTATTTATTATTCTCGGTTATTTCTTTGTATTGTATTCTACTTTTCTTACACGCACAGGAATACTCGGTGATACTTCTGTGCATTCATTTACCGAAGCAGGGATGGCCATGAATATATTGATCGGCATTTATGTGGTAGTAATTTCACTTCCCATGTTTTTTCTTTTTATAAAAAATTATAAAAAAATCCCTTCCATTCAAAAAGAAGAAAATCTCTCATCAAGAGAATTCTGGATGTTTATAGGTTCATTAATATTTTTTCTTTCGGCGCTTTTTATCATTGCAATAACATCATTGCCGGTTTATAATAAAATTTTTGGAACCAATTACGCCGATCCGCAAGACAGAGAATTTACTTACAACAAAGTATTGGTGCTGGTTGCATTTATCATTGGGTTGCTCACTGCATTTTCTCAATATCTGAAATATAGAAATACAGAAAAAAAATATTTGATAAAAAAAATGAGCGTGCCGATAGGCATCACCGTTATACTTACCCTTTTATTAGCCATATTTTATCCTATTGAATATACTAAAAAAGGACCGGGCTTTTTAATCGCTATCTATCTTGCTTTATTCGCTTCCATTTTTTCTGTAATTGCAAACGGCGCTTATTTAAAAACAGTTTTGAAAGGAAATATGAAAGCCGGTGGCGCAGCGATTGCACATCTTGGCTTTGCATTAATGATCACGGGAATGCTCATTTCTTCAGGAAATAAAAAAGTAATCAGCGATAATCGTAAAACAGGATTGTTTATTCCCTTTGATAAAGGACCAACCGGACAACCGGAAAACCCATTGGAAAATCTTACACTTTTAAAAGATGTTCCTACCAAAATGGGAAACTATTTGGTTACGTATCTCAATGATTCTGCCGCCGCAGAAAAAAATCGTACATTTTATAATTTGCATTTTCAAAAGATTGATAGCACAACAGGAAAAATAAGTGAAGACTTTATTTTATCGCCCGACGCTTACCGGATGAAGGATAATAATTTAAGTTCCAATCCCGGTACAAGACATTATTTTACCCATGATGTATTTACTTATATTTCTACCATTTCTGTAAAAAATTCTGATGATGATACAGCAAAATTTAAAATGCATGAAATGAATTTGCACGATACTGCTTATTATTCAAAAGGTTTTTTTGTATTAAATAATGTATTGAAAGACCCCGATAATGAAAGATTTCATTTCTCTCCTGATGATACGGCATTAGTTGCCGACATTACTGTTCATAACGCTGACAGTACTACTACCAAAGCGTTTCCGGCGCTTACCATCAGTAACCAGCAAATTAATTATATTGATGATACACTCATTCGCCAAAATCTTTATTTTAAACTGGCAGGACTTTCTTCTGATAAAAAATTTAAAATCGGCATTAAAGAATCAGAAACGCTAACCGATTTTATAACATTGAAAGCGTATGTTTTTCCATATATAAATCTCGTATGGGCCGGTTTATTAATTATGGCCGGTGGCTTTATCATTTCTATTTGCAGAAGAACCAAAGCAGCTAATTACGTAACCGCCTTGTCAGTTGTATTAATTATCGGTGCATTGTTTTATATGTTTTTAATTGCAAACCGTTAATTTTTTTAATAAATTTTTTTATCGAGGTTTTTGCATACAGCCGATAATAATTTAAATTTACATGCGTCATGCGTTTCGCCCGTAATTATACCGTTCCCATTTTTTCTTTAATTATTATTTTAATAGTAAGCTCGTTTAATAGCATTAAAGCTCAATCGAAGTATGGGCAAAATGATACTATTATAACTGCAGCCGTTGTTTATGAAGGCGATACTATTCCTGCGCAAACATTGCCGGGCGTGTATGTTTGGAGCAGATCGAACTTAACGGCAAAACAAAGGTGGACGCGGCTTCGCAATGCAGTGTATGTTACGTATCCTTATGCGCAACGCGCCGGTATTGTTTTTAATGATATTGAAAAACACATTGCAAATAGCCCTGATAAAAGCTATGTTTCAAAATATATTAATAGCCGGGAAAAAGAATTGAAAAAACAATTTACGGAACCACTGTCTAATTTATCAGTGTACCAGGGAAAAGTTTTAATGAAATTAATTAACCGCGAAACAGGCGGCACTAATTGTTATGATATTCTCAAACAATTAAAAGGCGGTTTCACCGCACGTTTTTGGCAAACGGTTGCTTTCTTTTTTGGAAGCGACTTGCGCCAACCTTACGATCCGCGCGGGCAGGATGCAGAAATGGAATCCATTGTACAGGAAGTAAGAAAAATGTATGGGTATCCGGGATAAAAAGTTTTTAATCCTGTTTAATCATTCCATCCACAGGCCATGCCGATGCTCTTTGCGAACACGGATCATTTATAGGAGTAACAAAAAGTTTTCCGTCTTTTATAGCTATTTTATAAGTTGCTCCGGTAGTATCACAATCGCTTTCTCCTTCTAATTTTGTCATGAAAAGCGTATCATTACTTAGTTTATATTTATCGGTTTCCACAACCTGATTATTATCGGGCAGAATGGCTAAAAGTGAATCCGTTTTAAATTCTATAATCATCGGCATATCATCGGGCACCTTAAAAGTACCGCTCCACGAAGTATTGGCCAATTGGGCATTGATTTTTTGAATACAAAATAAAATCGTGATGAGGATAAAAATTTTTTTCAGCATAATTTTTTTTAAAAATAAAATTATACAGAAAATATTTAATAACAGTTTTTTAGTTGATGACATCACTTTCTAAAATTTTTCCAAATCTTCATCACTTGTATTGTAATTTTTATTTTCAAATTTTGAAGTATCGTAATTATTTGAAACTTTCTCCTGAATAATTATGCTTTAGAAAAAACGCATGGACTATCATTTAAAAAAGTGATTCTTTTTTTTTAAAAAAATAATAATAAGAACTGATACGATTAATAACAAAGGTAAAAATGGTAACAGGTTACTTTTGTGATATTCAATAAAACCTGTAACTACAGCCGTAATGCCATAAGCTAAAAATACCATTATTTGCAGCTCTATTCTTTGTTCAAGGTTTTCCCTAATAGGAAATTCATGGGAAGTATTTTTTACCGTTTTATTAAAACCTACCCGCAAACCCTTTACAGCGCTCATTCCTATGCTGGTAAGGGTGCCCGTAATAAAAGTGGTAACAACTCCGGGTATATGCAAATGGCGTATGGCGGCGCTCTGAATTCCCATAGCAATGGCTGATAATAAAATGGAAGTGTAAAGCATTGTTTCGCTGATTGGTTTTTTTTGTAACAGCCAGATAATGGCGAGTGCGGCTATGATGCAACTTTCTATCACAAGGCTTAACGTTATATAAAATGGCCAGCTCTTTTTTTTATTTTCTACAATAAATGCTCCCAATAAAGCGCCCACAAAAAAACCGGCCAATGCTGTAAGAGAATGTAATGATGAAGATAATTTTCCTTCACCGATAGAAAGTCCGAGCAGAATAGTATTACCCGTCATGTTAGCTGTAAACACATGGCCCAACCTGTAATAGCTCATCACATCAATGCATCCGGCAACGCTTGCCAGCAGCATCAACATTATATCAAACCATGCAGAATGTTTTTTATAAATGGAATGTTTCAATTCTATAAAATTAAAATTGAAAATTGATAAGCAGGATTCAGGTACAGGTTTCAGGTAGATAAAGATGCTTCCTGATTTTTATTGGCAAGCTGGCCGCAGGCAGCATCAATGTCTTTACCACGGCTGATTCTAAGCCGTACGTTTACCCGATGTGCTGCGAGATAATCCATAAATTTTTGTGTAGCATCTTTATCAGGCTTTATGAAAGTTGCGTTATCAATTGGGTTGTATTCAATAATATTTACAAGATGTACGGGCACTTGTTTATAAATTTTTATCAGGTCATCTGCATCACGAAATGAATCATTTTCATTTTTAAATAAAATGTATTCAAAGGTGATGTCATTTTTAGTTTTATCATAAAAATAATTAAGCGCCTCTATCAATGCTTGTATGTTATTAGTTTCATTAATCGGCATTATCTCATTTCTTTTTTTATCATTGGCTGCATGAAGCGACAATGCCAGGTTAAATTTTACACCATCATCGCCCAGTTGCTTTATCATTTTTGCAACACCGGCAGTGGAAACAGTTATTCTTCTTGCGCTCATGCCCAGTCCGTCATTTGCTGTAATTCTTTCAATTGCTTTCAACACATTTTTATAATTCAGCAATGGCTCGCCCATTCCCATAAAAACAATGTTGCTTAATTTTTTTCCGTTAGTTTTTTCTGCCATTTGATTCAGCAAAACAACTTCATCATAAATTTCATCGAAATGTAAATTGCGTTTTCTCTCCATAAAACCGGTTGCGCAAAATTTACAACTCAGGCTGCAGCCCACTTGTGATGATACACATGCCGTTTGTCTTTCATCAACCGGTATTAATACGCCTTCCACTAAATAGCCATCATAAGTTTTGAATCGGGTTTTGATAGTTCCATCACTGCTGTATTGGGTGGTATCAATATCAATCGCTGGCAAAGAAAAATTTTCTGATAAACGTTGTCTTAATTCTTTGCTGAGATTGGTCATATCGTCAAAAGACCTGGCATGTTTTTGCCAAAGCCATTCCCACACTTGCTTTGCTCTGAATTTTTTTTCGTTAATAGTTGCAAAATATTGGGTAAGTTCTTCAAAAGAAAGCGTTCTTATATTTTTGTTAGAATCCATTTTGCAAAGATACGCCCCTAATCCTGAAGGGGAAAAATGCAGTTTTACTTTTTAAGAAATTCAAAATTCAAACTAGTATCTTGCAGAAAACTCAAGTCCCCTTCGGGGATTTAGGGGCTAAATTATTATGGAAACTGTTTATGTCATAGATGCATTACGTACTGCTATTGGCAGGTATGGTGGCGCTTTAAGCACTATTCGTTCGGATGATTTGCTGGCTCATGTTATAACGGTCATGGTTACACGAAATGGTAAAATTGATGTAAATGAAATTGAAGATGTGATTGCAGGAGATGCTAACCAGGCAGGTGAAGACAATCGTAATGTTGCCCGAATGTCGGCGCTGCTGGCGGGTTTGCCGGTTTCCGTAGCGGGAAATACTGTGAACAGATTATGTGCAAGCGGTATGCAGGCTATTATGGATGCATCGCGTGCGATTATGTGTGGTGATGGAAATATTTTTTTAGCAGGTGGTGTAGAAAGCATGACCAGAGCGCCTTTCGTAATGAATAAAGCCGAAGGATCTTTTAGCCGGCGTGCAGAAATTTATGATTCAACAATAGGATGGCGCTTTCCGAATAAAAAACTTACTGATAAATTTTATCCATATTCAATGGGTGAAACGGCAGAGAATGTAGCGAAGCAATGGAAAATTTCGAGACATGCACAAGATGAATTTGCTTTTGAAAGTCAGCAGAAATATTTTGCTGCGCTTGCAGCAGATAAATGGAAAGATGAAATTATTCCTATAAAAATTACTCCTAATAAAACAGAACAAATCATTTTTGATACTGATGAACATCCGCGCAAAACTTCACTGGAAAAGCTCTCTCAACTGAAACCTGCTTTTATAAAAGACGGAACGGTAACTGCAGGAAATTCATCAGGAATTAATGACGGCGCAGCGATGCTGTTGCTTGCTAATGAAAGTATGGTAAAAAAATATGAATTAAAACCAATGGCAAAAGTTGTAAGCATGGCCGTTGCCGGTGTGGATCCTGCGATTATGGGAATAGGCCCGGTGCCTGCAACAAAAAAAGCATTACTTCGTGTAGGCCTCACCGTTAGTGATATTGATTTAATAGAATTGAATGAAGCTTTTGCTTCGCAGGCCATTGCCTGCATTCATGATCTTGGCCTCGATTTGCAAAAAGTAAATGTAAATGGCGGAGCTATTGCTATTGGCCATCCGCTGGGATGCAGCGGCGCCCGCATTTGCACTACATTATTGCATGAAATGAAAAGAAAAAAAGCGCAGTATGGACTGGCTACAATGTGTGTGGGTGTAGGGCAAGGCGCTGCAATGATTTTTGAAAATGTAATGTAAAAATAAACTAAGGGAATACTAACCGATAAAGAATATTTATAGATTTGACAAAATGAAAAATAATGGCTTTTTTGGAATCGGATGTTTGAATATGAAAACATCGTTTAATTATGGTACACTTTTCAGAACTGCGCAAGTGTTTAATGCAGATTTTATTTTTTTAATTGGATGTAGATTCAAGAATCAAACATCAGATACATTTCATAGCTCAAAACATATCCCCGCTTTTAGTTACAAAGACTTTCAGGATTTTAATAAGCATCGGCCTTTTGCGTGTAAGTTGATAGGAATTGAATTAATTGAAAATGCCACACCACTTAAGGAATTTAGTCATCCAGTACAAGCTTGCTATTTATTAGGTTCTGAAGATGCAGGATTATCAAAAGAAGCATTGTCAAATTGCCAGGAAATTATTTGCCTGCCGGGAGCTAAGAGTTTAAATGTATCAGTAGCCGGCAGTATTGTTTTGTATGATAGAATTGTAAAAGGTTTAAGAATCGAAGTGACTAATAAACTTATTTAAGCACATCCAGCAACTTCCACATTTTTTTTCTAACCTCATTTTTATCGCCGGCGTAATTATTTATTATAAATGAAAAAGTATAATCAACTCCGTTTTTACTTTTAATATAACCTGTGTAAGATACTACATCGCTGATAGAACCGGGTTTCATTTTTATACCATTTATTAAAGGCAAAGCGTTATAAAAAGATGGAAACCAATTTTGCTTTTTTGCATATTGCATTACATTTACCAATGCTTCGGTAGTTACCCGGTTTGCAGGTGAAAGGCCGCTTCCATCAATGATGTTGATTGCAGAAGATTCTATTCCCTTTTTATTCCAAAAACTTTTTATGATGTTTACACCACTGTCGGTTGATGCATTTTTTGTAAAATTATATGCAAGAGTTTTTATTAAAGCTTCTCCATAAAGGTTAATGCTTTTTTGTAAAAACCAATAAACAATGCTATCAAGCTCCGGAGATTGATGCGTGTAAAAAATATTTACTGAATTATTTTTAATAAATGTTTCAGGATAATTTTTTGCAACGTCTTCAATTGATAAATTTTTTAAAGTTGCTTCAAGCGTTATCGCTAATTGTGTTGCCGGCTGCGGCATGGAGCCAGATATGCTGAAATGATTTTCATCAACCGGAATGGTTCCTCTCACATAACTGTAATTGCTATAGAGTGGCAAATAAATATAAGAATTATCGCCACTTCCTTTTTCTGCCGATGTAGCCATTATTTTGCAATGAAGCCCTTCTACAAAATCAGGTTTTGTATTTACCAACGTAACAGTATCACCAATTTTGTTACCTGATTTTAAAAATAGATCGTATTGATTTTCCCTCCAGTTAAGCGCTGTGGCACCGGCGCCATAATAGTTTCCAATATCTTCCCAAATCCATCCGCCGGGAATTGTTTCTGTATTCCATGCGTTTTCATCAGCAAATACATGTCCCGTAATTTCGTGTATGCGTAACCGTGAGATTGCATTTTTAAATTCTGAAATTATTGCATCTTCTGTTGTTTCATTATATCTCCAGCTTCCGAGTGTAGGATCTCCGCTTCCTGTAATGATAATGTCTCCATTTAAAATTCCGTTTTCAATTTTTCCGGTATAGCCCAAGGTTGTTTTATAACGATAATCATGTCCTAGCAATTCAAAAGATGTTGCAGCTGTGATTACTTTCTGGCAACTCGCAGGAGCCAGTCCCAGTGCGGTATTTACACTTGTAATCGTTTCTCCTGTTTCATTGTTAATTACGAGCAAACTTATAGTAGCATGTTTGAAGCTGCTATCTTCTGCAAATTTTTTATATGCTTTATTGAACACAGTTTTTATATTCTGCGCATTAAGTTGTATTGCATTTAATACAAAAAATAAAAGAAGTATTTTTTTCAAATAAATATTTTTTTATGTTCAAATATATAATTGATTTTGGTTTCTGGTTTCAGATTATTGATTTCAGCTTTTAATATAATTTCGCTGTATGAAAAATATCAACGCAAGCATTATAACGATTGGCGATGAACTGCTGATAGGACAGGTGATTGATACTAACAGTGCATGGATGGCACAGCAGCTGAATGCAATTGGCGTTTCAGTAAAACGCCGTGTGGCAGTTGGCGATAGTAAAGATGAAATTATTAATGCAATTGATGAAGAAGGAAATTTATCTGATATTATTTTAATTACCGGCGGCCTCGGGCCTACCTCCGATGATATAACGAAGCAGGTACTTTGCGATTATTTCAAAGGTAAATTAGTGATGAATGAAGAAGTGCTTAACAATGTAAAGTATCTATTTGAGAAAGTTTTTAAAAAACCGTTATCCGATGTAAACCTGCAACAGGCCAATGTTCCTGATGTATGCGAAGTGATTCAAAATAAAAGAGGCTCGGCGCCCGGAATGATTTTTTATAAAGCTGATATTATTTATATAAGCATGCCAGGTGTTCCTTATGAGATGAAAGGCATCATGGAAAAAAATGTTATTCCACTTTTAAAAGAAAAATTTAAATTACCTGTTATTATTCATCGTACGATGCTTACTGCAGGTATTGGTGAATCCGCTCTGGCAGAAGTTATCAGCGATTTTGAAAATGAATTGCCAAAAGAAATAAAACTTGCTTATTTGCCTACGCATGGTATGGTGCGTTTGCGATTATCAACTATTGATTTTGATAAAAAGCAAACTAAAAAAAACATAGATTCCTATTTTAATAAATTAAAAATTCTTACCAAAAATTATTTAGTTGCTGATGCGGATGAAACAATTGAAACAGTAATCGGAAAATTATTAAAAGAAAAAAACAAAACTGTTTCAACTGCTGAAAGCTGTACGGGTGGCTATATTGCGCATCTTATTACATCGGTTGCCGGTTCATCGCAATATTATAAAGGAAGCATTATAAGTTATGCAAATGAAATAAAAACCCAACTGTTAGGCGTACACGAAAATACTTTATCCGTTCATGGAGCCGTAAGCGAAGAAACGGTAATAGAAATGCTGAATGGATTATTGAATAAATTAAATACCGATTATGGAATTGCCGTTTCCGGAATTATGGGACCCGATGGTGGAACGCCTGAAAAGCCCGTCGGTACTGTATGGATGGCTGTAGGCAATAAAAAAAATAATCTTACACAAAAAATAAATTTGCGATTTGAACGCGAAAGAAATATTGAAGTTGCCGCTTCAATGGCATTAAATTTTTTGAGAAAATTTATTATTGATAATTAAAATTTTTACCCACAAAGGCGAAATAGCACAGATTCCCACGAAAGTACGAAAAGCACAAAGGTTTTTTCTTAGTGATCTTAGTGTCTTTGTGGGAACAAAAAAAATTTTCGTGTCTTTGTAAGAAAAAATTATGACTGAAAATGAATTAGCAACTATCGCAGTAGATATCTCTTATAAACTGCACACTACACTCGGGCCCGGTTTGCTTGAAAGTGTGTATGAAGCTGCATTTTGTTATGAATTAGAGAAGCGAAATGTTCCTTATACGCGGCAACAAGCAATTCCGGTTAACTATGAAGGAATTGTTTTGGATATTGGCTTTAGAGCGGATATTATTATGGATGATAAATTAATTGTTGAAATAAAGTCTATAGAACATCTTGAAAAAGTGCATCATAAAATTGTACTTACCTATTTAAAATTGACAAGCATCAAACTTGCCATTCTGGTTAACTTTAATGTAAACCTTATAAAAGAAGGAATATATCGAAAAATTTATGGACAATTAATATGAATGTTTCTCACAAACCTTTTCCCACGAAGGCAGAGAACACGAAGTTTTTTCTTAGTGAACTTAGTGTCTTTGTGGGAGTCTTTGTGGGAGCCTTTTTCCACGAAGGCACAGAGAGCACAAAGGTTTTCTTAATGAACTTAGTGTCTTCGTGGGAGAATACTTACATAAAACTAAATACACTCTTTAACTTAGCATGTTTCAAACCGTTTTACTTAATTTTGATTAATAGCAATTATTAGTAAATTAAAAAAATTTTATGAGCGTGGTAGATTTAGTAATGCCCAAATTAGGCGAAAGCATCATGGAAGCTACTATTTTAAAATGGCTGAAAAAGCCCGGCGATAAAGTGCAACAGGATGAAACCGTTTTGGAAATTGCAACCGATAAAGTAGATAGTGAAGTTCCATCCACTGCTGATGGAATTATTTCCGAAATACTTTTTAATGAAAATGATGTAGTGCCCATCGGAAAAGTAATTGCAAGAATTAAAACAGAAAACGATGTAAATAATTTATCAGCTCCCCAAAATAATATACCAAAGCAAAACAAAAACGAAGATTATGAAGAAGCGAGTATTGTAGAGCATGTTCCACATCAGCCTTCTGATAAGAAACCGAATATAACGGGGACGGCTATACGCTTTTATTCACCGCTGGTTTTAAATATTGCAGCGAGCGAAGGCATCTCTATGAGTGAGCTGGAAAATCTTGAAGGAACCGGGCAGGATGGAAGAGTGAGCAAAAAAGACATTATGGATTATTTGGAAAAAAGAAAAAACAAACCGCATGAAAAACATGCTGAAACCATTGCCAATGCTGATGTTCATCAAGTACCTGCTGCTCCTCAAAAACAAGAATTCACTCCGGTAATACATACTGGCAATGTAGAAATTATTGAAATGGATCGTATGAGAAAGATGATTGCAAAGCACATG
>JAICZH010000008.1 GCA_025933775.1 Chitinophagaceae bacterium | reverse complement strand
TTTAATACTTCATCATAATTAAATTTTTCTTCAAAGAATTCGCAGTTTGCAAAAAAGTCAAAAAGTTTAAACTTAGTTTTGTTAGGCTCAGGTATTAAAGCAGATAATTCTTTATCCAACAGGTCACTTACAAAATTATGTTTACGTGTTCCTCTTCCTTTTATTTGTATAAAATCTGTAGGCGAAAAAATTGGCCGCATCAAACAAACATTTAATAAATCCGGGCAATCATAGCCGGTAGTCATCATACCAACGGTTACGCATACACGTGTTTTACTTGTTTTATAAAATTCATTAAAGTTGCGTGAGCCATTTAAATTATTATTTGCAAAGTTTATTGAAAACTGTTGTGCACCTGTTACTGATGATGTTACCTGTACTGCAAAATCAGATTGATATTTTTCCGGATATATTTTATCTGCCATTTCATTTAATATCTGCGTAATTTTTGCTGCGTGGTTTTGCCTTACACAAAATACAATCGTTTTTCCCATTTCATTGGTAACAGGATCGAGTAAAGCATTTTCCAAAAAAGTTTTACAAAAAATATTGTTGGTATTATCCGAAAAGATTTTCTTTTCAAAATCTTTATGCGAAAAAGAAATTTCTGTTTCTTCGCCATCATCAGTATTTGTAATAACACTATATCCTTCATCAGAAAGTAATTGAGTTGTAATTTCTGTTCTTGCATCTGCTACAACAGGATTAACCAAAAAACCATCCCTTACACCATGTAATAAGCTATATTGAAATGTTGGCCTTCCATCTTCGCAACCAAAAGTGGTGTAAGTATCCATCAGCATTCTACGCTCTAATTCTCTCGGGTCATTCAATCCCACTTTCTCCGTGTCGATCTTTTTTAAATAATCTTTAGGTGTTGCAGTTAATCCTAATTTATAACCAATAAAATATTCAAAAACTGCCCGGCTGTTACCGCCAATACTTCTATGTGCTTCATCAGAAATTACCAAATCGAAATCTGTAGGAATAAAAATTCTTTTGTATTTATTTTTAAAAAGAAATGATTGAACTGTAGAGACAACTATATCTGCATTTCTCCAATTATCACGGTTTTCTTTATAGATGCATGTTATAAATGTTCCGGATGATTTAAATAAAGCTTCAAAAGACTTTTTTGCCTGGTCTTCCAATTCAAGACGATCAACTAAAAACAATACACGCCTTGCATTACGGGTTCTTAAAAATAATTTTATAACAGCCGCAGCGGTTAATGTTTTTCCTGTGCCTGTTGCCATTTCAAAAAGAAATCTGTCTTTTCCGTTTTTAACTTCCTCCTGTATTCTTTCAATGGCTCTTACCTGGTATTTGCGCAATAAACGAAGTTTATTTTCTTCCAGATAATTTTTGCGTTGTACTTCGTCTATCCATCTTGGGTCGAGATAATAATCCGGCTTTTGAGTAATTACAATGTAATCCTCCTTTACACTTTCATTAATTAAACTGTCTGTATCAGGTTTAAAGGAACTGTAACCGATAACTTTATCAGGCGAAGGAAAAGTTGTAATAATATTTGGGCTGCCTCTTTGCAAATCCCATAGGTAATGTTGATTACCGTTAGATAAAATAATAAACCGGCAATTTTGAGATTGTGCGTATTTGCGGGCTTGCTCTTTTGCAAAGAGCGGATTGATTTCTTCTTTCTTCGCTTCTAAAACTAAAAAGGGAAATCCTTTGTCATCAAGCAATAAATAATCAATATAACCATTGGTTGTGTTTTCAAAATTATCGCCGAGATTATTTTGAGAAGACTTATCAATCTTAACATGGTTCTCTAAAATTATGTTTGCCTTTCCTTCAGCATTATCAAAAAAGCGCCACCCTGATTCTTCAAGCAGTTTATTTATTTTAATACGGGATCTGGCTTCTTTAGACATTTAGCTTTAACATTTGCAAAGGATAAATATACTTTATAAATATACAGAGGATGAGAAAAAATAAGCAGTATAAAAATATCTATTCCCATCCGCTCGCCAACACATCAGCAATATGCATGGTTTTTATCGGAAGATTTTTTTTAGTGATATATCCATCGAGATGCATGAGGCAACTCAGATCGGTAGAGATAATATATTCAGCGCCGGTTTGCAATGCATGATTTACTTTTTGGTCGGCCATAGCAATAGAGATAGCTTCAAATTTTACAGCAAATGAACCGCCAAATCCGCAGCAGGTTTCGGTTTCAGCCATCTCAATTAATTCAAGCCCTTTTACTTTTGATAATAATTTTCTTGGCGCTTCTTTTATTTTACATTCACGCAATGCAGCGCAACTGTCGTGATAAGTTGCTTTCGCATTAAGCACAGCGCCATAGTTATCAATTTTTAAAACACTGGTAAGAAATTCAGTAAACTCAAATATTCTTTTAGAAATATCTTTTGCATTATTATGCAGTGAAGAATTTTCAAAAAGATTGTGATAATAATTTTTTACAAAACCTACACATGAAGCCGAAGGCGCTACAATATAATCCGTCCCTTCAAAATCTTTTAAAAATTTGGTAGCCACCTGCCTTGCATCATCCCAAAAACCTGCGTTGAAAGCGGGCTGACCGCAGCAGGTTTGATTGGTATTATACACAACATCACAACATGCTTTTTCTAAAACTTTTACCATATTGAAGGCCGTTTGCGGATATAACTGGTCAATAAAGCATGGTATAAATATTTGTACTTTCATTTAGAGTTGTTGAATATAACGGTAACGGATACACGAAAATATTCTTTGAAAATATTATCGTTTTAAATCGAATATTTAATCCCAATCATTTTTAATGCTGATACTGCCGCTTCCGCTCCTTTATTGCCATAAATTCCACCGGTACGTTCATCGGCCTGCTGTTGATTATCTACAGTGAGCACACCAAAAATAGTAGGAACCGGCAAGGTTAAATTAAGCTGCAAAACCCCGTCCGTAACGGCTTTGCATACATAGTCAAAATGCGGCGTATCGCCGCGAAGCACACAACCCAAAGCAATAAACACTTGTGGTTTTTCAAATTTATTCTGATACGTATTCCAAAAATTTTTTATGGCAAAAGGAATTTCAAATGCGCCGGGCACACTTATAATTTTATAATTTTTCATTCCAAATTCCTGAAGCTTTGCAACACAGCCATCGAGTAATTTTTTTACAATTTCAAAATTCCATTCGGTATGTACAATTACAATACAGGCATCCTTTGGAAGAATGCCTGCATTTAAATTATATTGATTTTCGTTTGCTGCTGCCATTAAATTTTTATAAAAAATTTATTCTGAAAAATCGCCAAGCTTTGCAAGATACCTGTCCACATCGGCTGCTTTTTCAGTAAGCGGATATTCGTCTTTTATTTTTTTAAATAAATCTATTGCATCTTTTGTTTTGCCGATTGATTGTGCAAAAAGCGCCGCCCTGAAAAGATATTCTGAAGAAGTATATTCATCTTTATCATTTACATTCGCTGCTTTTTTATAGTAATTCAGTGCATCATCATTTTTGTTTAACTCTGCACTTGCATCGCCCATCATTCCATAAGCCCGGCTTTTTATTTGCGTAGCGCCATCAGCATCAAAATCTTTTAAAAAATTTATAGCTTTTGCATATTGATGCAAATGCAGGTAACAGGCTCCGGCATAGTATTCACAAAGGTTTGCGGCATCGGTGCCTGAATATTTATTGATGATTCTTAAAGCGCCCTCATTTCTTCCATCGCCATTTAAGACTTTCGCAGCAATCAATGCTTTTGCAGAATCAGAACCGGACGCATTTGTAAAATCTGTAAAATATTTTTGTGTTACAAAAACTGCATCATTGGCTCTCTCTTCTTTCGGAACTTTAAACATATATTTATATACAAGCCATCCTACTAAAATTATAATAATAGCAGAACCAATGTACGTAATGGGTTTGCTATAGTTCAACCAAAAACCACGCATTCTTTGCACGGTATCTACTTCTTTGTGTTGTATGTGTTGTGTTGCTTTAACAGCCATTTATATTTATTTTATTTTTATTACACGAATTATAAACCACGCATTACACGAATGTAATATTTGTTTGAGTTTTTAATCTACAATAAAAGGATAATCTTCTTCGGCATAAACATCTTTGTATAATTCATCATCATCAGGCAATGGACTTTCATCAGCAAACTTTACTGATTCATCCACTTCTGACTTTACTCTCTCATTGATGGTTTCTATTTCTTCATCGCTTACGCCAAAATCTTTTTTTAGTTTTTCTAAAGTGGTTTCTACAGGGTCTTGTTTTTTATATTCTTCCATTTCTTCTTTGCTGCGATACTTTGCAGGGTCGCTCATGCTATGGCCTTTGTAGCGATATGTTTTTGCTTCTAACAAAGTTGGGCCACCGCCATCTTTTGCTCTTTTCACGGCTCTTTCCACTGCTTCATGCACCGCTTCAGGATTCATGCCATCTACCCTATCGCCGGGCATATCATACGCATCGGCGAGTTTATAAATATCCAAAACGTTTGAAGTACGTTCTACCGAAGTGCCCATCGCATAATTATTATTTTCGCAAACAAAAATTACAGGCAATTTCCAGAGCATAGCCATGTTAAAAACTTCGTGAAGAATTCCTTGCCGTGCGGCGCCATCGCCAAAGAAACAGAGCACTACATTTTTTGTTCCTTTATATTTCTCTGCAAATGCAAGGCCCGCGCCGGTTCCAATTTGTGCGCCAACGATTCCATGTCCGCCAAAAAATTTTTCTTTCACGCCAAACATGTGCATGCTGCCGCCTTTTCCTTTGCTGCATCCGGTGGCTTTTGCATATAATTCTGCCATACACGATTTTGCTGAAACGCCTTTGGCAATAGCAAGTGCATGATCGCGATATGCTGTAATAAAAATATCATCGGGCTGGGTGGCCGTCATACATCCGGCGGCTATTGCTTCCTGGCCGATATACAAATGACAAAATCCACGAATCTTTTGCATGCCATACATCTGTCCTGCTTTTTCTTCAAACCGGCGAAGCAAAAGCATTAATTCGTACCAATATAAATAAGTTTCTTTGGTAAACTTTGTAGCCAATCTTTTAATTTTTAGGCCGCAAAGATAAGGGTAAAAAGAAAAATAATTGTGGGGAGTTTTAGAAGAGTAATTTGCAAAATAATCAGACCTTCAACCCTAAAAATATCTTTTTATAATCCTTAACTTATGTGTTCTTTGTTTGGTATCAAGATTTAAAATTCCCTGCGTATCAATTTTATCAACTCTTACTTTTCCTGACGAATGAATAATTTCATGTTCATTCAATAAAATTCCTACGTGCGTTATTCGCCCTTCATCATTATCAAAAAAAGCAAGATCACCACAATGGCTTTCCTGTAAAAAATTTATAGCTGTTCCTTTTTCTACCTGCTGCCATGCATCACGCGGCAAGTGAACGTTTAAAAATTTATACGTCATTTGAGCAAAGCCGCTGCAATCAATTCCAAATACTGATTTTCCGCCCCACAAATAAGAAGTGTTTAAAAATTTATAAGCAACTTGTTTAATAATTTTCGGCGTAATTTTTATTTCTTCAGGGTTCCATATTTCACCGGCAAAGTGCACTGCATTTTTTCTCCAAAATGCTTTTCCATTTTTAAAAGCCGATAATGAGCTACCCAATGGAACGTACATCCGGTGGCCATTGTAGTCAACTTCATTTACCCAATCGGCTGTAAGGTCTTTGTCTGTTTTGGTATAATGTTCTTCATCAATTTCTGCCAAATGACTTTGCTGGCACCAACCTTCATAGCCATCATATTTCATTTTAATTTTTACCCATCCGATAGCCACCGGATCTATTCCCGTTTCTATAATTATAGATTTTTCTCCAAATAATTGTTGGGTAGTCATTTCAGTTTTGTGCGAAGGCTCAATTCTTAAAGGGCTTACGGGCACACAACAAACAGTGTATTGCATATCATTTAATAATGTTTTGTCTCCAAAGGAGTCCTTCGGACAAAGGTAAATTATGGAAATTATTTATGTTTACATCTCAATAAAAAAATATAAAAAGGTTTGAAACCGCAAAGCCATAATGATACAAATGATAATGAGCTGCTGCAAAATTTTTATAACGACCACAATAATGAATGGCTGGGAATTTTGCTTCCGCGATATACGCTGTTGCTGCTTGGCGTTTGCATGAAATATTTAAAAAATGAACAAGACGCCAAAGATTGCGTGCAGCAAATTTTTTTAAAAGTTATTAACGAACTTCATAAATATAAAGTTGATTATTTTAAAAGCTGGATTTACATGATTGCAAAAAATCATTGCCTGATGCAGCTGAGAGAGAAAGGAAAAATTACTGCTGAATTAAATGAACAAATTATTCGTGTACCGGATGAAGCGGAAGAAAAAAATTCTTTTATAGAAAAAGATGTTTTGATACATAAAATGATGAGCGCAATACCGCAATTAAATGAAGAGCAACAACAATGCATTCATCTTTTTTACCTGCAAAAAAAATCGTATGCAGAAATTGCGGAGATAACCGGATTTACTATGCTTCAGGTAAAAAGTTATATACAAAATGGAAAAAGAAATTTGAGGAAATTGATTAGCTAATTAGCTAATTAAAAATCGTACATAAAAATGAATGATGATTTATTAAACATATTATCCAACAGCAATAAAGATATTGACAACCAAAAGTTGATGGATTACCTGAGCGATAAATTATCGGCAGAAGAAAAACATGAGTTTGAAAAAGAAATGGCCAGTTCTGAAATTCTGAATGATGTGGTGGAAGGGCTTGAAAAATTTAAAGACAAAAAAGAACTGAATACATTTGTTAATGAATTAAATCTTCGCCTTAAAAAACAACTTGAAAAAAAGAAAGCTAAGAAAACAAAACGCGAAATAAAAGATTTGAACTGGCTGTATTTTGCAATCATTCTTATTCTAATAATTATTTTAATTGGTTTTCTGATTATAAAAAAACATCTCGAAAGCGAAAACCCAATAAAGACGCCGGTTAAGAAAGAAAAAGTTGTTGTGTAAAAAATAAAAAACCGCTCCTTTCGAAGAGAAATTACTCCTCCATGGATTTTAATATTTCCATCAGCACCTTAGCTAACGCACGGTGTATGGATACCGTGAAAGCCTTTTTCAAAAATTAAAAGTGCAAAGCCGCGTAGGGCTTGCATTGGAAGCGATGCGAAAAGAACTGGTTATAATTTAATCAAAATTATTTATTGCCACGAATACACAAATTGCTGTGCAAAATGATTTTAAAATTTAATTCCCAAAGAAATTCCGCTTCTCACGCCACCCCACGGCCCATTAAGTTTTAGGGTAGCGCTATTCGCATTTACTTCTACCGTTTTATGAGTTAATGGAATATCCATGCTGTTCAATTGATCTCTCAATGCATTTTGTTCATCAGTGTTTAAAGGACTGGAAGGAATACCATTGAAATTACCAACGCCAGATCCGTAGTGAGGACCAAGAAGCCACACGTCAAGCACAATGCGTTTTCCAAAAAAATGCTGTACACCAAATAATATTCCTCCGGTATTGGCGGTAAGTTTCCCTGAAAGCTTAATGCTACTTTGATTATTATTTTCATCCGTATAAAAAATAGTCAGATCATTGGATGTAAAAGAAGCATACCTGTAAAAAGCAGCAATGTAAAACCCGCGCCCGTAGCCTTTTTTACCCACATAAAAACGTGCTTCGGGAGTAAAAGCATAATTACTGATTCGAAGATCTTCAATAATTTTTTTTGTATCTGGGTCATCATCACCCACATGTTTTAAAATTAATTTTTGTAGTGGGATCGAAGATGAAGGCATTATTCTGTACTGCAGCGCAACAGAAAATTTTCGATTTATTATTCTTTCATATTGAAGAGAATAATTTTTAAATGCGATACCAGTAAGATTGGTTTTTATTAAATTCTTTGACGCAGTTGTTTTCTTTTCCTGGGCAAAAGATTGTAAAGAAATAGCTGATAAAAAAGTAAGGATAAAGCAAGAGATAAAAATTTTTTTAATCATTGCGTAAATTTTATTTTTTACAATAACACAAAAAGGAACGGTTTATTGTAACTGAAGTTTAAAAATTTATTGAAAATTATTTATCATAAAATTTCACGGCATTCCTAAGTTATTTTTTTCTAAAAAAAATACGAATAGGAACTCCGGTAAATTTAAATTTTTCGCGCAGTTGATTTTCAAGATAATTTTTATAAGGCGTTTTTACATCATCAGGATAATTGCAAAAAAATGCAAATGAAGGAACCACCGTAGGCAATTGTGTTACGTATTTTATTTTCAGCGGATGGCCTCTTACAACCGGTGCGTGGTAAGCCGCTACGGCTTTGAGCATTACATCATTCAATTTTGAAGTGGCTATTTTTTGTTTTCGGTTATGATATACTGTTAGCGCCATTTCCATTGATTGCAGTATGCGCAATTTCTCTGTTGCAGAAATAAACATAACAGGCACATCAGTAAATGGCGCTAACTTTTGTTTTAAAACTTTTTCATAATCTCTTGCCGTGTTGGTTTTCTTTTCTACAGCATCCCATTTATTTACAAGCACTACAATACCTTTTCCTTTTTTTACGCATAAAGAAAAAATATTAAGGTCTTGCGCAGTGATTCCTTGTTTGGCATCAAGTAACAACAAACAAACATCGGCTTCATCAACTGCTTTCACAGCACGTATTACCGAATAAAATTCAAGGTCTTCATTTACTTTCGCCTTTCGCCTGATGCCCGCTGTATCTATTAAAATAAATTCTTTATTAAAAAGATTATATGTTGTATGAATGGAATCTCGTGTGGTTCCTGCAATGTTGCTTACAATCGTTCTTTCTTTTCCTGTTAATGCATTTAATAAAGATGATTTACCAACATTGGGTTGGCCAATGATGGCAAACTTTGGCAGCGAATCTTTTTCATCTTCTTCCTCACGGTGAGGCATAGACGCAGTTACTGCATCGAGTAATTCACCTGTGCCAGAGCCACTGATTGATGAAATAAAAAAAGTATTGGTAAAACCAAGTCCATAAAACTCTGATGCTTCCAACATTCGCGCATGGTTATCTACTTTATTCACTACAAGATAAACCGGCTTTGGCGACCGGCGCAGCATTTCAGCCATTTCCTGGTCGAGGTTGGTAATGCCTGTGGTTACATCGCACATAAAAATAATTGCATTGGCTTCTTCAATAGCAATATGTACTTGTTTTCGGATTTCTCTTTCAAAAACATCTTCACTATGCGCAACAAAACCACCGGTATCAATCACGTTGAAAGTTTTCCCTGTCCATTCTGCCACGCCGTATTGCCTGTCTCTCGTAACGCCGCTTGTGTCATCCACAATTGCTTTGCGCTGCTCAAGCATTCGATTAAAAAAAGTGCTCTTGCCAACATTTGGCCTTCCTGTTATTGCAACTGTAAATGACATGAAATTTTTATTGAAGTGAGATGATTTATAAGAATTGAAAATTTTATTAGTATCGCAAAGAACGCAATGATTCTTTTTACTTTTCTTTTCGATACTTTGTTCAAAGGTATCGCTTAGGAAATTTGCAAAGATGCTTTTAGCATTTTTATATCATCAAAAAATGAAGGATACGATTTTTTCACAGCTTCTGCATTATGAATAATTGTATTTCCTTTTGCCCCTAATGCAGCAACGGCGCACGCCATAGCAATACGATGGTCATTGTGCGAAGATACTTTTGCGCCTTTAATTTGTTTGCCTCCTTTAATAATCATCAAATCATCATTGATGGCAATATCCACTTTCATTTTTGTAAATTCTGATTGCAATGTTTTTGCCCGATCACTTTCTTTGTGTAATAAACGATTGACGCCTTTTATAACAGAAGTTCCCTTGCAATACGCTGCCAGCGCTACTAACGGCGGAAATAAATCAGGAGAATCAGTTGCATCAAAATTAAATGCATGCAAATCTTTTCTTGAAACCCTTACTTCATTTTTATTGATCAACAATTTTGTACCGCACTGTTCCAATGCATTGATAATTTTTTTATCGCCCTGTGCTGAATTTATATCCGCATTTTTTACGGTTACTTCACCGGCAATTGCTGCAGCAGTTAATAAAAAAGCAATGTTGCTCCAATCGCCTTCCACAGTATATTTTATGCTATGATTATTTATTTTTTTTTGCGGTAAAATATGAAACGTTTCATAATGATTATTCTCAACATTAAATCCAAAGTGTTTTAAAATATTAACTGTAAGATCAATGTAAGGTTTGCTGGTAAGATTATTTACTTTAATACTAACGGGAGTCGTACACGCTTTTGCATACGCCATCAACAGGCCTGTTAAAAACTGTGAGCTTAATGATCCGTCAACAGTAATATTTTTTGGCTTCAAAGGACCTTTTATTACCAATGGAATTTTTCCATCATTTGTGTTTACATCAACTCCTAATTGCGGAAGAACTTTTTCAAAAAAATCAACCGGCCTTTTTAAAATACTTCCTTCGCCGGTGAATGTAATTTCATATTTAAACAATGCTGCAAGAGGCGCAAACATTCGCAATGATAATCCGCTTTCGCCAACTGAAATCATAGAATGTTTACCAGGAAAAGTGGAAGAAAAAATATGGTCATTTGATGTAATGATAATTTCTTTACGAACAGAATCAACAGTGGCGCCTAACTTTTGCACAATATTTTTTGCTGCCTGTTCATCATTGCTGTTGCCCGCATTTTCAATAATGGTTGTGCCGTTATTGATGAGCGCCGCTGCACATGCCCTTTGCATACAACTCTTTGATGGCGGGGCTTGCAGGCTTCCTGCAATTACGGATGGAGAAACGGTTACTATCACTATATGCTGTTAAAAATTTTATGTAATTGATGAAGTGATATTGGTTTTACAGATGCTGAACCAATTTTATCGAGCACAATAAAATTTATGTTGTCGCCGGATTTTTTTTTATCGTGCAATAATATTTCCCATGTTTTTTGTTTATCAAATGAAAATGAAACTGGCAATTCATATTTAGTAAGAAGATCAGATATTTTTTTTGTCTCAGCTTTATGAAAATTATTTATCGCTTCAGAAATATGACAGGCTGCAATCATTCCGATGCTGATTGCTTTTCCATGCGAAAGCTTGCTTGTATTTTCAATTGCATGGCCAATGGTATGCCCGAAATTTAATAATTTTCTTTCGCCGGTTTCCTGTTCATCATTTAATACAACATTATATTTTATATCTACATTTCGTTTTACAATTGTAGCAATATCTTTTAATGATGATTGAAATTTCATGATTGAATGTTGCTCTAAAAAATGAAACATTTCTTTGTCTTTAATGCATGCATGTTTTATAATTTCTGCAAAGCCATTTATCCATTCATCATCGGGCAATGTTTCTAAAAATGTATAATCGTACAATAAAAATTCAGGATGATTGATTACGCCAACAAGATTTTTATAAACGCCTACGTCTATTCCGTTCTTTCCGCCGATACACGCATCCACCATAGCTAAAATGCTGGTTGGAACAAAAGCAAATTTTATTCCGCGCATATAAATTGATGCAGCAAATCCTGCTATATCAGTAACAACGCCGCCGCCAATGCCTACAATAAATGTTTGCCTGTCGGCATGTAAATTGATAAGCTGATCAATTATTGAATTTACGGTTTGTTGATTTTTAAATTTTTCTCCCGGTTTTATTACAATTGTTTTTATACCTGAAAATTTTTCTTTATGCAATGCATAAATATTTTCATCTGTAATAAAAATTAATTTTTCTTTCGAAACTTTTGTTTCAATTAAAGAAAAATCAACATCAAAAAAAACATCTACTTTTTTTTCTGAAAATTTATATTGCTGCGGAAGAATTTTTTTAATCATTCATTATTTTATTCTGGTGATTAATACTTTCCAAGTGAACGGCATCAAAATATTTTGTGATAAATTCTTTGCTCAGTCCTAATTTTTCACCTTTCTTGAAAGCCTTTGCCAGTATATCGTTCCAGCGATTGGTTTGTAAAATAGTAATGTTATTTTCCTTTTTATATTTACCAATTTTATCAGCAATTTTCATTCGCTGCCCAATGAGTGTAAGCAATTCATCATCTATGTGATTGATCTGTTCTCTCAAAGTAGCAAGCGCCGTTAAAAATTCTTTTTCATCCGTATTTTCTGAACGCCAAATTAATTCACCCAACATTTCTAATAAACGTTCGGGAGTAATTTGTTGCTTCGCATCGCTCCACGCATTATCAGGATCAATGTGGGTTTCAATCATCAATCCATTAAAATCGAGGTCAATACTTTTTTGTGCAACAGATTGTAATAATGTTCTGTTGCCGCAAATATGCGATGGATCGCAAATCAGTAACATCTCCGGAAACCTGCGCCGCATCTCGATTGGCAAATGCCACATCGGTGCATTACGAAATTCGGTATTGCCATAATTTGAAAATCCGCGATGAATCATTCCTATTTGTTTTATGCCAACTTTTTGCAAACGCTCAATGCCACCACACCACAATTCAAGATCGGGATTGATGGGATTTTTTATTAGCACAGGCACATCTACGCCACGCAATGCATCGCACACTTCCTGCACGCTGAAAGGATTCACTGTGGTTCTTGCGCCGATCCAAAGCATGTCCACATCAAAATGTAAAGCATCTTCCACATGTTTTGCTGTTGCTACTTCAACAGTGGTGGGAAGCCCGGTAATTTTTTTTGCATGCGCCATCCACGGCAAGCCTTTCATGCCAATGCCCTCAAACATCCCGGGCTTTGTTCGCGGCTTCCATATACCTGCGCGAAGCACATCTACCTTTCCTGTTTTAGCCAGTCGTGTAGCGGTTTCCAGCACTTGCTCTTCTGTTTCTGCACTGCAAGGTCCGCTAATAATTAATGGGCGTTTGTTCCATTTTTCCTGCATTACATCTTTCATTGTTTTTGTTTGTGTTTGCATTTTGTAAAATTAAATTTTTGTTTCGTTTGCTACTTAAGCACGAAGGCAAAAAGTTTCACTAAAAAAATCTTTAAAAAATTCTTTGTGTTGCTTCGTGTTTTCGTGGCAATTTTATTTATTTTATAATTCTTTTTATCTTATTCGCATGTTCCATTAACTCCTTTAGATATTCCATATTTTCTTTTTCAAGACAACTTTTAAATTTTCTTAATTGAGAAATATGTTCATTCAAAACATCTAAAACATTTTCTTTATTCTGCATAAAAATGGGCGCCCAAGTGGCCGGGCTGCTTTTTGCTAATCGAACAGTGCTTTCAAAACCACCGCCTGATAATTCAAAAATGGCCTCATCTTCTTTTTCTTTTTCCAAAACAGTATTTGCCAATGCAAAAGATGTTATGTGCGATATATGACTTACATAAGCCGCATGTAAATCGTGATTTTGAGGATCCATATAAGTGATGTGCATACCTAATTTTTTATAAATATTTTCTACAACATTTACAGCATCTTCATCGCTTTTTTCTTTTTCACAAATAACACACGATCTGCCATTGAAAGCGCCTCTCACGGCGGCTTCCGGGCCACTGTATTCCGTTCCCCACATGGGATGGGTTGCTACAAATCTTTTTCGCATAGGGTGCACCGTTAGTTCTTTGCATAAGGCATATTTTGTAGAACCTGCATCGGCTACAATTTGTTTATCGTTGACCAAATTCATTATTTGTTTCATTACCGGAATAGTAACATCCACCGGAATGGCAACATAAATAAAATCGCTTTGCCTCACGGCTTCTTCTAACGGTAACGCATACTCGATAATTCCCAATTGCTTTGCTTTATTGATACTTCCTTCAGTTCTGCTTACGCCGATTATTTTTTTGGCAAAACCATTTTCTTTCAATGCCAATGCAAATGAACCGCCGATTAAACCTACGCCTACAATGGTAACAACGGCTCCCTCTAAATCTCTCCCGAAGGGGAAGACTTTGGAAGGCTTTATAATGTTGTGTGCTTTCATTTTATAAATTTTCTATTCTCTTTTTTATCACTCGTTTTTTCTTTCAACTCTTTTATTCTTAGCATTGCTTCTTCAATTTTTTCTTCTGTTGTACACAGACTTACTCTTACATAATTATTTCCAGCATTACCAAAAATTCCTCCGGGCGTTATAAATACATTTGAATGTTTCAAAATAGCATCACTCAATTCATACCCGTCTTTATATTTTGAAGGAATAGAAGCCCAAACAAACATGCCAGCCTGATTTTTATCATAATTACATTTTAATAAATCCAGCAATTCAAAAACTTTTTTTCTTCGTTTTGTATAAATAGTATTGAGTTCATCAAACCATTTTTCATCAAGCTCCAAAGCCTTTGCTGCAGCGAGTTGCATGGGAAGAAACATGCCGCTGTCCATATTACTTTTAAAACGAAGTATTGCATCAATTTTTTCTTTTTTGCCTGATAACATACCTACTCTCCACCCTGCCATATTATGGCTTTTGCTGAAAGAATTTAATTCTATCGTTACATCTTTTGCACCTTTAATGCTTAACAAACTCATTGGGTTTTTATTTAAAATAAAACTGTATGGATTATCATGACAAAGAAGTATATTATTTTTTTTTGCAAAAGCAATTAATTTTTCAAACAATTCTTTTGTTGGTAATTGACCTGTCGGCATGTGCGGATAATTCACAAACATCAAACAGCCCCTCCAAACCTCCCCGAAGGGGAGGCTTTTGGTGTTCTCTATAATTTGTTCCAATTCATTAAAATCAGGGAACCAATTATTTTTTTCTTTCAGCGTATAGGCATGCACGTTAGCCCCGGCAATTGTTGCTGCACTTTTATAAGTTGGATAACCCGGATCAGGAATTAATACAACATCTCCTTCATTAATATACGTCATACACAAATGCATTATACCTTCTTTACTACCGATGAGAGGCAATATCTCTGTATCAGGATTTAATGTTACATCATACCATTTTTTATACCATTTTGAAATGGCATTGCGCAATACAGGGCTGCCTTTATAATTCTGGTAGGCATGAACATTAGGTTTGACGGCTTCTTCATTTAATGTTTTTATAACTGATGAATGCGGCGGCAGATCAGGACTTCCGATGCCGAGATTGATTACATTTTTGCCGGCTTTATTCATATCATCAATCTCTCTCAGCTTTTGAGAAAAATAATATTCGCCAACACCTTCGAGTCTTTTTGCTGTTTTCATTATTTACCTTTTTTATAAACGCCGTAAATTTTCAATGCATCTGTTATTGGTTGTATATCTTGTATCACTTTATTAAATTGTTCCAAATTTTCAAATTCAAGATCTGCATGAAAAGAATATCTCCAATCGCTGCCGGGAATAGGAAATGATTGCAGCTTGCTAAGATTAATATCTCCATCAGCAATTTTTGATAATACTTTTGCAAGACTTCCTTTGCTATGATCAGTTTGAAAATTGATTGATGCTTTATCAGCGCCTGCAACTTCTTTTGCAGATTCAGGCCTTTCCAAAACCAAAAATCTTGTATAATTATTTTTAAGCGTATGAATGTTTGGCGCAATAATATTTAGCTGATATAATTCTGCAGCGAGCTTGCTTGCAATTGCTGCAATATGTTTGCTCCTGTGTTGATGAATATGTTTCGCACTCAATGCCGTATCTTCTGTTTCAATTAATTTCCAATCATACTTTTCAAGATATTCGATACATTGTAAAAGCGCCATCGGATGCGAATGCACTTCTCGAATATCTTCCAGCTTTACGCCTGGGCTTGTTAATAAATGTTGATTAATTTGAAGATATATTTCTCCGATGATTTTTAAATGACTTTTTTGCAATAAATTATAATTGGGCAAAATACTTCCGGCTAAAGAGTTTTCAATTGCCATTACGCCGCCGTCACTTTTATTTTTATCTGAAGCTATTTTTACAACATCACGAAATGTAGTGCAGCAAATGGTTTCAACATCATTGCCAAAAAATTGTTGCGCAGCTACCTGGTGAAAGCTGCCTTCAAAACCTTGTATGGATATTTTTTTATTCATTATTTTAAAATAAAAATCCCGGCTTTTGTGCCGGGATTTTTTTATGTTTTATCTTTTTTTATTAAGCGTTAACAAAAGCATCCCGCACTATTTTTAAAATAGTAGCTAAAATAAAAAAAGAAATATGCTTTCGTATGGTTCATAATTTGATTTTTCAAAAATAAGAAGGCAAAATGAATTTTCAATAAAAATTTTTTTGCTCATTAAAAAAAATTAAAAAAATGTTGCCATTACGGATAACTTTAAAAATAAAAAACCGTTCCAAAAATGGAACGGCTTTTAAGATTGCCTGCCAAATAAAATTTTTCTTTGACATTATATCGCAATACTTTCAAATTATTTTTTTGAAGTATCAGCTTTCATTTTAGATGTATCGCTCATCATTTTAGATGTATCGGCTGACATTTTTGATGAAGTGTCAGACGACATCGGGGCCATTGTTGAATCTTTTGAAACAGATGTTGAATCAGAAGTAGATTCAGTAGAAGAACCACCGCCACAAGCCGCTAATAATGCTGAAGTGCAAACGATAACCAATAATTTTTTCATTTTAAATTTAATTTTAGAGTTTTAGAATTATTTTAGATTTATACCGATATTTTAAAAAAGTAACCCATGTTAAAAAAATTTTTTTGGTTTATTTTTTGGGTTACTTTTCCACATTGTAAGAATTAATAATTGCCTGGTGAATATATATGAAAAGGAACAAGCATTGTTAGCCGGCCTTGCTGCCAATGAAACCAATGCTATTGAAACAATTTACAGGGAGAATTTTACAACTATACAGGCTTTTATAGTTAAAAATAATGGCTATCCCGAAGATGCAAGAGATATTTTTCAGGAAGCTATGATAGTTCTTTTTGAAAAAGCCAAATTGAAATCTTTTGTGCTCAGTTGCCAGCTTAAAACGTATTTATATTCTATATGCAGGCGGCTTTGGCTTAAAAAACTTCAACAGGAAAGCAGGTACTATCCAGCATTTGAGCTTACAAATGAAGCAGTGCCGGTGGATGAAGAAATAGATGCTCATGAAAAATTAAATGCCAACTTCAATTTAATGGAGCAGGCGCTTAATAAAATTGGCGAACCTTGCAAAAGTATTTTAGATGCGTATTATATTCAAAAGAAAAGCATGCCTGAAATTGCAGAAACGTTTGGATATACCAATGCCGATAATGCAAAAACACAGAAGTACAAATGCCTGGTTCGACTAAAAAAAATATTTTTTGCACAGTATAAAAATGTTGAATAAAAAATTATAAAAATGGATGACACTTTACTTTTAGACGCAATTGAGCGATACAGGAATGGCGAAATGTCTCCTCAGGAAATTATTTTTTTTGAAGAGCTAAGAAAAAATAATCCTGATATTGATCAATTAGCTGCAGAACATAATTTCTTTTTGGGTGAGCTTAATAAATTTAGTGAAATAAAAGCGTATCGCCATAATCTTAATGAAGTTGAAAATAAATTAATAACCGAAGGAACCATTTCGCACAAAAAAGCAAACAGGAAAGCCAAAATTATTTATTTGTGGAACCGCTACCGCCGCACCATTGCTGTGGCAGCTTGTATTGCAGGGCTTGTTTCTATTTCAACAGCTACCATTGTTTCCATGTATTCTGCAACAAAAAAGAAAGAAGTAATAATGCCTTTGGTAGATCATAAATTAAACCAGGTAGAAAACAGATTGAATCAACTTGAAACGAAGTTGAATGATGCTTCCACTCAGGCCAAAACAGAAGCGGCGCCTAAGTTTGAAGCCAACTTCAGGGCAACGGGATTTTTAGCAGATGGCGATGGTTACATCATTACCAATGCCCATGTGGTAGACAATGCAAAAAATATTATTGTTGAAAATAAAAAAGGAGAACAGTTTTATGCCAGGCCCGTTTATGCTGATAAAACAACCGATCTCGCCATTTTAAAAATTACCGATACTTCATTTAAGAAAGTTGTTAACCTTCCTTATACATTTCCAAAAACTTCTGCAGAGCTTGGCGAACATATTTTTACTTTAGGTTATCCTCGCGAAGAAGTAGTGTATGGTGAAGGGTACCTCAGCGCAAAATCAGGATATTATGGAGATACCACTTCTTATCAGATAAGCATTTCAGTAAATCCGGGAAACAGCGGGGCTCCGGTAATTAATAAAAATGGCGATATAATCGGAATCATCAGTAGCAAAGAAACAAATGCAGATGGAGTAGTATTTGCCATAAAATCAAAAAATATTTACACTGCGCTGAAAGACCTGAAAGATGATTCAATAAGGCTTCCTTTAGTAAACTCTTTGAAAGGCCTTGACAGAGTTCATCAAATTCAAAAACTGGAAGATTTTGTTTATATGGTAAAAGGAAATTGATTGCCCGGTTCAGCCAATTCACTATTCACAACTCACACCTTGATATCTTTTCCAAATTGTAAAATAAATCTTGGCCTTAATATTTTGGGCAAAAGAGAAGATGGATTTCACAATTTGGAAACTTTTTTTTTACCGGTTCGTGTGCATGATGCGCTTGAAATAGTTCCTTCTGAAAATGAAACACACATTACAGTTACAGGAATTGATGCGGGCAACCCTGAAAATAATTTGTGTATAAAAGCTTTTCATCTTTTAAAAAAAGATTATCGTGAATTGCCTGAAATAAATATTCATTTACACAAGGCGATACCCGTTGGAGCAGGCCTTGGCGGCGGATCTGCGGATGCTGCATTCACCTTACAATTACTTAATAAAAAATGTAATCTCAATATTTCAGAAGAAAAAATTTTCGGGTATGCATCACTGTTAGGAAGTGACTGCCCTTTTTTTATTTTGAATAAACCTTGCCTTGCAACCGCCCGCGGAGAATTGCTTGAACCCATAAATATTTCTTTTGCCCAATATAAAATTGCAATCGTACATCCCGGCATTTCCATCAGCACTGCCGAAGCTTTTAGTAAAATAAAACCTCCATCACCCGGAAAAAAAATAAAAGAAATTATTCAGCAACCAATTGAAACATGGAAAAATGAATTGAACAATGATTTTGAAAAATATGTTTTTGAAAAATATCCTGATATAAAAAAAATTAAAGAAGATCTTTATAAAGCAGAAGCAATATATGCATCTATGACTGGCAGTGGCAGCGCCGTTTTCGGAATATTTAAAAAAGATGCAATCATTAATTATTCAACTGAGCATGGTTATTTCTATAAAATAGTTGATGTAGTTGAAAACGGAAATAATTTTTGAAAAAAAATAAAATATCTTTGTACAAATAAAATTTAAAATTGATCCTTCTTTCTTACATACAAAATTTTCTCCCCGCTAATCTTGATTTTCTCGATCATCAGCGCTGACGATATTATCCATTCTACTCTATTTTTATTTTATTATTTTATAATTCATTTTTATGTCAGCAAAATCAGTTGCTTCTTTCACAGATTACTTTATTGATCTCGAAAAAAAATATGGCGCACACAATTATCATTCACTTCCCGTAGTGCTTAAAAAAGGAAAAGGCATTTATGTGTGGGATGTGGAAGAAAAAAAATATTACGATTTTTTGAGCGCTTATTCAGCAGTAAATCAAGGCCATTGCCATCCTAAAATTATTGAATCATTAATAGAACAAGCGCAAGAACTAACCCTTACCAGCAGGGCTTTTCACAGTGAAGCGCTTAGTAAGTTCACGCAATTCATTACCACTTTTTTTGGTTACGATAAGGTATTGCCAATGAACACAGGAGCAGAAGCAGTGGAAACCGCTTTGAAGCTTTGCAGGCATTGGGGATATGCTGTAAAAAAAATTGAAAAAGACAAAGCAAAAATAATTGTATGCTCCGGAAATTTTCATGGAAGAACTTTGGGGATTATTTCTTTTAGCACAGACCCAACAGCAAAAAATAAATTTGGGCCTTTTCTTTCCGGCTTTGAAATAATTCCTTACAACAATCTTTCTGCGCTTGCCGAAGCATTGAAAGATAAAAATGTTGCAGGATTTTTAGTAGAGCCGATTCAGGGTGAAGCAGGCGTAATCGTTCCTGATGAAGGTTATATTTCAAAGGCAAAACAATATTGCGCAGATGCCAATGTATTATTTATTGCAGATGAAATACAAACAGGCTTGTGCCGCACCGGTCGTATGCTTTGTTGCGATTATGAAAAGGTGCGCCCCGATATTTTGATATTAGGCAAAGCCCTTAGTGGCGGCACTTTGCCGGTGAGCGCTGTTCTTGCTGATGATGAAATAATGCTTACCATTAAGCCCGGTGAACATGGCAGCACGTACGGCGGAAATCCTTTGGCGTGCAAAGTTGCCATCACTTCATTACAGATTTTGAAAGAAGAAAATCTTGCTGAAAATACAGCAACATTAGGAAATTTTTTCAGAGATGGATTGAAAAAAATTAATTCACCACATATTGTAGAAGTGCGTGGCAAAGGCCTTCTCAATGCCATTGTGATAAAACACAGTGATGAAGATGCTGCATGGAAATTATGTATTGAATTAAAACAAAATGGGCTGTTGGCAAAGCCAACTCATGGCAATAGAATTCGTTTAGCGCCACCATTGGTTATTACAAAAGAAGAAATAAAAAATTGTATAAATATAATTGAGAAAAGCCTGAAAGTTTTGGATTAATTATTTCATATCATCGGCGCAAAATACGAGTGGCAGCAGGTCTTGTGCGTTTTCAATAAGCTGCACTTTTCCTTCCATGCCACTTAATAAAATGCGAATTTTATTTTTCGTTCTTTGCTGAAATTCAAATAAGGATTGACGACAAATGCCGCAAGGACTTACGGGCTTGTTGCTTTCGCCATTCAAATTATTATAACTAATAGCGATAGTTTCAATTCCAATTCCGGGAAATAATGATGCAGCTGCAGATAACAAAGTTCTTTCGGCGCATATTCCTGCAGGAAATGATGCATTCTCCTGATTGGTTCCGCTTACGGTTTTCCCATTTACTAATTTTGCGAAAGCGCCTACTTTAAAATTGGAATAAGGCGCATAAGCATATTGAGTAACCTTTCGGGCTTCTTTTAAAAGTGATGCATCATCTTCATTCAATTCATCTATTGAATCATATTCTATAATATTTATTTGAACCAATTCTTTTTTCATCTTTTTATTTTACAACGAACTTAATCAGTTTACATTTCAAAAAAAATTATTATTCAGCACTATTGTAATGTCATAAGAAGTATTTATTTTTTTGTATCTAAAAATATTGAAGAGTTTTTTATTGTTGCAAAAAAGAAAGCAACACTTATAAGGAGACTAAAATTATTAATTCCATATTTATTAAATATTGGCTGGCTGTATTTACTTTACTGCAAATAATTTAAATTGTATAAATAAAAACTAAAATTATGACACGATTTTCTCTCACTATAATTTTTTCGTTGCTTGTTCTTATTTGTTTTGCACAAATCAATGCAAATAAAGAAAGCGCTCAAACTAATGCGCCTGATATAAAAGTTACTTTACTTGGCACCGGTACTCCGCAACCAATTATGGAAAGGTTTGGAGCCAGTATTCTTGTAGAGGCTGGCAGTGAAGTGCTGCTGTTCGATGCCGGACGTGGTTGTTTGCAAAGGCTTCGTCAAATAAATATTTCTTATGATAAAATTGATGCGCTATTTTTAACACACCTTCATTCAGACCATATTGTTGGCTTACCTGATTTATGGCTTACGGGATGGCTTATAACAAAAAGAACAAGGCCGCTAAAAGTATTTGGGCCAACCGGCACCGACACAATGATTAAATATTTACAAATGGCTTATGCTTTTGATATCAACATAAGAATAGAAGATGATAAGGCGCCGGAAGAAGGCAGTAAATTATTGGCTACTGATATACAGCAAGGCATCATTTATGAAAACAATGGCGTGAAAGTAATTGCATTTCAGGTTGATCACGGTGCTATAAAGCCTGCTTTCGGTTATCGCATAGAATACAATGGACACGCAGTTGTATTGTCCGGTGATACAAAATATTCTGAAAACTTAATCAGCTTTGCCAAAGGAGCAGATTTATTAATACATGAAGTAATTATTGCTCCTGATACTTTAAGCAAATCCGATCCTAAATACAACATATTAATGCATCATACAACACCTGAGAAGGCTGCAAAAATTTTTAATGAAGTGAAACCAAAGCTCGCTGCATATTCACATATTGTAAAGTTGTATGGTCATACTGAAGAAGAAATAATGAAAAAAACAAAAGCGAATTATCCCGGACAAATAATTATGGGAGAAGATTTGATGAGTTTTTCAATTGCTGATTCGGTTTCTGTAAATAAGTGGCCGAAGAAGTAGGCTATATATTAGCGAAGGATATGCAGTATTTCCAGCAATGAGTAATTCGGGCTGCGAATACCAAAACCATTTATCAAAATTTTTACAAAATATTACGAACTAACTCGTATATTGCTTACGAATAAAGTCGTAATAATGGCAATCAATAAGAATTTACGCCCAACAGAAAGCGAATTAGAAATCCTTCAAATCCTTTGGCAGCGCGAATCTGCCACGGTTCGCGAAGTGCATGAAGAACTTTCCAAAACAAAAATTTCGGGCTATACTACCACGCTCAAACTAATGCAAATCATGTTTGAAAAAAAATTGGTTACGAGAAATGACAGCGCTAAAACCCATATCTACAAACCGGCCATCAGCCGCCTAAAAACACAGAAACAATTTTTGGATAAAATGATAAATGGTTTATTTTATGGTTCATCTACGCAATTAGTTTTACAAGCGTTAGGCAACCAGAAAACATCAAAAAACGAATTGGAAGAAATTCAAAAATATCTTGACAACTTAAAAAGAGAATAATGGATTTTGCTTCATTACAACATTCAATTTTTCTGCAAGCGCTTGGCAGCGCCATTTTAAACAGCTTGTGGCAATGTTTTATACTTTGGCTTTTATATGAAACTTTTTTAGTTGCTTATAAAAATGCATCAGCAAGATTAAAAAATAATTTCAGCACTATTTTATTATTCATTTCTTTTGCATGGTTTGTTACCAGTTTTATTTCTAAACTAATTCATTACGCAACTGATAACGCTGTAACACAGTCCGGTAGTGGTTTTGCTGCGTCCGCATCGCATTCCGTATCGCCTTTGCAACAATTAATAATATATGCCGGTTCTTCCCTATCCTACCTTTCCATTGCATATATTTTTCTTTTATTTTTTTTGATGGCGAAACTTTTTACTGCTTATCGTTATGTATATATTATTTCAAATAAAAGATTAGTAGCTCCGCCGGCAGAATTAAAAACTTTTGCATTGAAAGTTGCGCAGCAATTGAAGATTGCAAAAAAAATAACGGTGTGGATTTCTCATCATATTGATGTGCCGGCAACCATTGGTTTTATTAAACCGGTTATTCTTATTCCATTTGCTTCATTAAATAATTTATCGGGCGAACAGCTCGAAGCGATTATTCTGCATGAATTATCGCATATAAAAAGGAATGATTACATCACTAATATTGTCCTTTCTGTTATTGAAACAATTTTATTTTTTAATCCTTTTGTAGCGATGCTTTCAAACGCTATTAAAAAAGAAAGAGAAAATTGTTGTGATGATTTTGTGCTTCAATACCGTTATGATCCGCATTCTTATGCATCTGCGTTATTTAGGTTGGAACAATCCCGTGTAAATACAATCAAACTGGCTGTAGGCGCGGTTTCCGGTAAAAAGCAATTATTATCCCGTATAAAAAGAATTACCGCCGGGCAGGTAGTTGTAAAGCAATTTAATTATGGGCAAAAGTTGCTTGCATTAGTTTTAATTACCTCAATTATTTGTTCGGTAGCGTGGCTTTCACCGGGCGAAAAAAAATTGGTGATAAATAAAAAAATGATAGTAAAAGAAAATGTAAGTAAAGAGCAGGATACAAATGTGAAAACAAAAAAAATACAAAAAACATTACCCCAAAAAGAAGATGTAACTGCTAAAATTTTAAAAGGAATTTTAATAAAAAAAATTCCTGATGCCATTACTAATAATAAGAAAAAAAATTTTGCCGAAATAGAAAATGATAATTCAGTTGATAACTCCACAACTTTCTTTGGCAATAATTTCAAAGAATTTATACCTTCAGTTTTAAATTTAAAACAGTCGAAATTTTTCTTTGATAAAGATAAATTCAAATTGCCAGCAACGGTTAATATTCAGAATTTTTCATTTCAAAATATGAACTTTAATATTGATTTACCCAAAATTGATATTGAAAAGCTGAATGAAAATTTGCAGCAGGCATATAAAGAAATTGATGCGGTTAATTGGAACAAAGTTCAGAGCGATATTCAAAAAAGCTTTGCCCATGCGCATTTTGATAAATCTTTATACAAAAAAGAGGTTGGTTTTTATTTACAGCAATTAAAAAACCTTTCTGCAAAAAAGGGGATACAACAACAGGAAAATTTTTTTTTAAGAGAAAATATAAATAAGGAAAACAAAATCAGGGATTCAGTAAACGCAACTGAAATAATTATGCTGAATAAAAACATTAAAAAAGCTGAAAATCAGTGTGCAAGCGCCACAGCGGCAGTAAAAACATATACGAACTACCAAATTAAGTCTGAAAAAAATGATACAAAAGAACCTGCTTTGTATGTTGAAGGAAATAAAATTTTATTGACCCCACATAGTTCTAAAAATATAGTTATATCTCTAAATTCAAAACAGAAAACTCATCTTAAACGCGAAAAAAAATTCATGCAATTTTCAGTTGTTGATGATGCGCCGTCATCAAAGCCTTCAGATGTAATAAATATTTCAGTAACAGATTTGCCTTAACTTTTTATTTCTTTAAATCATCAAGCGCGGGAGTTGCTATCGCGCTTATTATATTTTGTTTTATAGTATTTTGTTGTTCAAAAATCGCAATCGTATTTTTTCCTTTTTTCAGCCAGCAACCGGGCAGGTATAAGGTTTGTTGCGGGCCTACATTCCAGTAGCGGCCAAGGTTATGGCCATTTACAAAAACAATTCCTTTGCCCCACGAACGCATATCTAAAAATGTATCTCCCGTTTTTTCAAGAGTAAAAGAGCCATTGTAAATAACAGGATTATTTTTCGTGTATGCGCTACCGTTAGTTTTCAAATCCGGTTCATCGCTCATTGGCAACCGGTACATTTTCCAGTTGCCTTTTATTTCAACAGAATCAATGGTTACGGGGTTTATAATTCCTTTACGATTATGAATAATTTCAGCGCCGTAATTTATGCGACCCATATTTTCAACCAAAATATTTAATGTAGCTTCAGGAGGTAAGCTAATGTTGCAGGAATAAATATTTTCATTACGATTAAGCGTTGCAATTTTTTTTCTATTTACATACACAATTGCATAATCTCTCAATCCGTTAATTTGCAATTTTCCTTGCATTGATTTTTCAAATTTTTTAGAATATAAAACATAACCGTATCCCTGGTTCAGCGATTCAAACGTTTGCGGCGTATCGCTTTCAACAGGAATAATTTTTTTTATCCATTTAAAAAGATCAACTGCTTTGTTTAATTTAATAGAGGGAATTGTAATTACAGGAATTGGATCGGGCACATCAGGAATTTTATAAGAAACATTTTTTAAAAATAACTCGCGAAGTGCTTTGTACTTTGGAGTTTCCCATCCTGCTTCACTTATCGGCGCATCATAATCGTAGCTGGTTATGTCGGGCTGAATGTTATGTTTGCGAGTATAATTTGCTCCGCTTGTAAAACCAAAATTTGTTCCTCCGTGAATCATATAAAAACTAAAAGACACACCGGCATTTAAATATTTTTTAGTTTGCTCTACCAAATCTTCTGTTGGTACTTTTTGAAAAGGTTCATTCCAGTGATCAAGCCATCCCGGATAAAATTCTGCAACCATGTAAGGGCCTTGGCCTTGGTGATATTCGTTCACCACTTTTTTTAAAGTTTCAATATTGTCTTCACCGTTGGCCGCAGGTAAAGCGCCTTCAATTGTTCCGCCTTCAAATAATGAACTTCCATCTGATGTAAATAAAGGAACATTAAAACCTGCATCAATCAATTCTTTTTTTATTGCAGTGCTGTATGCTTTATGTTCTTCGAGCGAAATATCTTTTCGCTGCGCAACATAAGAGCCAAATTCATTTTCCGCCTGCACCATTATTATTGGGCCGCCATGCGTTATTTGCAAATCTTTTACCTGCGTTGCAAGATGATTGATGTAGTTGTTACACGAATCTAAAAATGGTTTATTATTTGAACGAATCACTAATGATTTTTCTTTTTGCAACCACCATGGATAACCGCCAAATTCCCACTCTGCACAGGCATACGGGCCTGGCCTTAAGATTACCATCAAACCTACGTCCTGAGCGGTTTTTATAAACTCACGGATATTTTTATTGCCGGTTTTAAAATCCCAAATGCCTGGCGATGTTTCATGATAATTCCAAAAAACATACGTTGCCACTGTGTTCAATCCCATTGCTTTTATCATTTGCAATCGTTGCCGCCAATAAGGTTTGGGGACTCTTGCAAAATGCATTTCGCCCGAATGAATTTGTATCGGCTTTCCGTCGTACAAAAACGAACCGCCTTTAATTTCAAATGAATGTTTTTGTTGAGAAAAAGAAATGGAAACAAATGATAATAATACTGCTGACAAAAATATTTTTTTCATAAAAAAGATTTAAAGCAAAATCAGAATATAAAAAATTATCAACCACAATTCATCAAACTTACTGAAAGATACATCCCGAATAACATGCAAACGGTTGCGTATTTTTAAAGAAAATTTAGAGACACATATTTTCGTGTGTGCCTGCCCGTTAGTTTATTTTTTTATTTTAAAAAAAAGTACAAATGAATTATTGAATAGTTTATTCCACCACTATTTCATCTGCAAACAGCCATGCAGGCTGGCCTTCGCCTGGATGGCCTTTCGGGCAAACTCCGATATTTTTTGCAATTACTTTTATATATCTTGCTTTTTGTATTGCAAAGTATAAAGTGAAATTTTTAATAATTGTATTTTTTTCATCAACAGAAATGGTATTTTGTATGCTTCCTATTTCAGTAAAATTTTTTCCATCATTTGAAATTTGATAGATTACTGATTGTGGTAAAAAGATCCAATCGCGGTAATGTTGCAGGCATCCCAAAGTAATTTCCTGAATTGATTTTTCTTCGCCTAAATCAATTGTTGCAATTAAATCTTCTCCATCAAAGCCGTGCCAGTATTTATTTAAAGCATCTGTTCCTCTTATGCCATCAGTCAGTGCATTAGGGCCGCCAGCCATATATGATTTACTTACGGGATATTGGTATATTACATAGCTGCCAGTTGCTTTGTCTATCACAAATTTTTGTTCCGAAGGTTTTGAGCTCATCACCTTTCCATTCACAACAGTTACTGCTTTTAAAGTAACCGTAGAATCAATGCTGATAGGGCTTTCGTACTTTGCATTATTAGAATCCGGGGCAATTCCATCTTTGGTATAATAAATTTTTGCATCAGGAATTTCAGAAGAAAGTGTTACTGATAATTTTCCATTTTGTGAAACAGGTTTTATATCAACAGCAAAATTTCCTTTGCAATAATTAATTCCTTTTTCATCAAACGCTTTAAATTGATTTTGCAAACGTTCATAAAAATTCTTCCACCCGATATCTTCCTGGTTTTTATTTTCTTTTGGAGACCACAATACTTCTGATAATGCAAGCATTCGCGGCAATACCATATATTCCAAATGCTGATTAGTGCTAATAAATTCCGTCCACAAATTTCCCTGTGCGCCCAATACATATTTTGCTTCATCAGCATTTAATTCTTTCGGAACGGGTTCATAATCGTACACCATTTTTAATGTATTAAATCCGCCATTGGCAACAGGCTCTGTTTCAGGCGCAGCCTGGTATTGATTAAAATAAAGCGGATTACCCGGCGTCATTATTACATCATGATGCATCCTTGCCGCTTGTATGCCGCCCCTCTCGCCACGCCAGCTCATAACGGTTGCTTCGGGTGCAAGTCCTCCTTCTAAAATTTCATCCCATCCAATTAATTTTCGGTGATGCGCAATTAAAAATTTTTCTATTCTTTGAATAAAATAACTTTGCAGTTCATCTTCATTTTTTAATCCCAATTTCTTCTTTAATTCCTGGCATTTTGCGCAATTTTTCCATGAAGTTTTATCTACTTCATCACCGCCAATGTGAATATATTTTGATGGAAATAATTGCATTACTTCGGTTAAAACATTTTCTAAAAAAATAAATACGCTATCATTTCCTACGCAATAATTAGATTGATTGCCGGGTGGATATACGCCACCGGTAAGGGTTTGCTGCGGCATTTGTGTGCATGATAAATAAGGATACGCTGCTAATGCCGCTGCAGAATGGCCGGGCATTTCTATTTCAGGAATGATGGTAATGTTTCTTGCCTGTGCATACGCTACAATATCTTTTATTTGTTGTTGTGTATAATAACCGCCATAAGTTGCAGGTTCACCCTTTTGTGTTGGTTGGCATTCGCTCCAGGGTATTCCGGTTCTGTCGGCTCGCCATGCACCTACCAAAGTAAGTAATGGATATTTTTTTATTTCAATGCGCCAACCCTGGTCATCAGTTAAGTGCCAATGAAACGTATTGAATTTATAAGCTGCCATTAAATCAATGTATTCTTTAATCATATCAGGCGAAAAAAAATGACGGCTTACATCGAGATGCATTCCACGATATTGAAAGCGCGGTAAATCCATAATTTTCATACCGGGCACTTGTAATGCAGCGTTGGTACGTATTTGAGGCAATGTTTGAAAAAGCGATTGCATGCCATATACAATGCCGCCCTTTGTATTTGCAGTAATTTTTATAGAAGTTGGCGTTACATCCAAAAGATAACCTTCATCACCAATGGCAGGCGTTTTTTTAATAATTAATTGAATAGATTTTGTTTTAGCTGCATCTAACGGTAACACATAAACGCTTATTTTTTGTATGTAGGATCTTAAAAAATTTGCAGCAGCAAAAAGATTTTTGTCAGTTTTATTAAAACGGATTGTTGTATTACTATCAATCAAAAAATTCCCTTCACTTTGTATTAAACTTACGGGTTGCGGAATAATATTTATTTTTTGTTGGGCAAACAAAAACAATGGAAACATCATTACTAAAAGCAATACAATTTTTTTGTTCATCATCAATTATTTTTTTATTTTTTATTTAAAGATTTTACAATTTATAAACCACCTTCACCGCGATATAGTTTCAACGGTCCATCCAATTTTAATTTTAAAACCGTCATGTATTCATCTTTATATTTTTCGGGAACATGAATGAAAACCAGTCCTGGTACGGAACTCCAAGAAATCTTTCCAACTATTTTTGGTTGTAAATGTTGAGTAGTTCCTACAATCTGTACATCATTAATTTTATTTATTAATCCTTTCAGCATAATATTTCCAGCTTGTTGGTTTGGTAAAAATAGATACAGCGTTGTGGAATCTTTTGATAAAGTGGTAGCGCCATAAAAATGTCCTTGCGGCAATCCTGCAATTGTTCCAAAAATGGCTTCTCCATTTTTTTTATTCCATTTACCCAATTCTTTTAAAATATAAATCTGCTCATCCGGTATCGTTCCATCTTCTTTTGGACCAATATCCAGTAAAAGATTTCCGCCATTACTCACCACATCAACAAAAATATTTATTACTTCAAATGGAGTTTTGTAATTCGTATCATCAGGATGATAACCCCAGTTATTGTTTGTTGTCATACATAATTCCCACCAGTTAAATTTCGGCCGGCTTACCGGAAAATTTTGTTCGGGCGTTACGTAATCTCCATACCCCTGCAATCTTCCATTAATGATTGCACTTGGATTTTTGCTTAAAATTTTCTGCCTAACTTTTTGCGCCTGCCATTCTTCTGCGCTGTGTTCCCAATCTCCGTCAAACCACCACAGGTCGGGCTTATATGCTTCATTTACTTCTTCAATTTGTGATTGAAAAAAATGTTGGAATTTTTTCCATCGCTCCGGTTCGTCAGCAATTTTATATCGTGTACTATCTTTTGTAAAACCGGGATAATCAGGATAGCTCCAGTCAATCAAAGAAAAATAGGCACCGCGTTTTATTCCATCTTTATCCAATGCTTTATAAAAAGGTTTTAGCAAATCTTTTCTTGCAGGCGTGTTATCTACCACATTAAAATGATTTTGTTTGGTAGGCCAAAGTGCAACGCCATCATGGTGTTTGGTTGTGATGACAGCGTATCTTGCGCCGCTTTCTTTTATTAAATCGGCCCATGCCTGAGGATTATATTTTGAAGCCGTAAAACCCTTTAATTGGTTTATGTAATCAGCATAAGAAATTTTTTTATTATAAAAACTCCAGCTTTCATCAATGCCGTTTACCGAATAAATTCCCCAATGAATAAAGATGCCAAGCTTTGCATCGGCAAACCATTGCATTTTGCTGCGAATAGAATCGGAATTGATTTTATTTTGCGCAAATAAATTTAATTGAAGCAATGCAAAAATTGTAAAAGATAAAAATATTTTTTTCATAATTGAAGTAATTTCAATTTAATGCTTAATTGCGATTGTGTTCAAAATTTATTTGTAGAAATTGATTTTATGTTAAGAAATAAATTTTACCGTTTAACTTCGTTTATGCGTTACCGTTAGTAATAATTTTTTAAAAAAATAATTGAAAGAAAAAAGGCTCTTATAGAAATAAGAGCCGGTTTTAACTAACTGCTTAGTTTATGAGAAAAGTTTATTCTTAATGTTGAGCCCACCAAAGTGGCGTGGTTACTTCATCGGGACCATTTAAAAATCCCAACGCCTGATTATAACCATTTACATTGCTGTTTTTTAACCCTGACGGATATTTCATCCGTTGAGGAAAAAACTGTTGATTGCTGGTCATATAGTTGGAAGAGGTTAATGCAGGCAATGTTTGTATCGGCCCTTCAAGCACTACATTTTCAAAGAAAGGTAAGCCAAGCCTCCTGTGGTCACTCCAGGTTTCAAGCGGCAACCATGGCGTTTGAGCAATAAATTTCTGGGTAATGATTTTTGTGAGATGATCATTTCTTACAGTACCATTTTGGTATAAATTATTTACAGGATATTTTATGGTAGCAGTGCCGGGAGTTCCTGTCAATCCATCTACATAATTCATTACATGGCTATCTCCCGGTTCTGTAGTATGCGCCCAGCTTACAGAAGTGCCGTCTCTGTTATAATCTGTAGATGCTAAGTAGGTTCCTAAATAGCTGGAAACTCCCCAATATTCAAAACTTTTGGCAATACCAGTTTCATAAGCAGTTTGGGCGTCAACAGGGCTTGTCCAGCCTCTTACTGCACCCTCCGCTAAAAGAAAATAAGTTTCCCATGGAGCAAAAAATACTCTTTTAGCAGTGTGATCTCTGAATTGATTTTTCAGAGAGGGAGCCATTCCTGTAGAGGCACCAATATCTATTCCCTGAAAATGCGTATCGTGCCAATCACCCTTTGTGCCCCAGTTACCATCAGGAGTGCCATTCCATGTATATTTAGCATCAATTGTTTTTATCACATTGCCATTATCGTCCTTTACAGTTCCGGTAGTATTGCTGGTAACTGCTCCGCATGTTCCATTTGGAAACGAGGGATCGTTGCTATTTCCGGGCATATAAAAAATCTGGTAGGCTCGGGGGTCTATGGTATTAGGCAATCCATCTAACCAATAAGCCGAAAACGGATTATTTGTTTTGGTAGTTAATTGTGCGGGATAATATTGCCCTGCATAATCAGTAGGTTTAATATTTGCTATTGCACTTGCCTGCCCTGAGGGATCGCTAATAACCGAAGGTATCTGTTGCTGAGATGTAACACCTCCAAGATTTATTACCAAATTATTGAGAGTAACGGATTCCGGCAATTGATACCAGCAACGTGTGTACATACCAGAAAGATCATTCCAATCCGGACCTTCCTGTATCTGAAATGTTTGTGATTTATCTTCAAGTAAATTACCGCTTGCCGCGGCATCTTCAAATTCTGATTTCGCTTTGGCAGGGTCAACTTCAGACAAACGCATAGCTAACCTAAGCCGTAAAGAATTTCCATAAGCCTGCCATTTGGCAAAATTAAAACCATAAGCAGGATCTTCTTTTGATACAACCGAAGGTACTGCCGGAATGGAAAGATCCATTTTTGAAGTAGCATCTTTTAATTCATCAAGAATATAATAATACACACTTTTTACATCAGTAAAATCAGGATTTTTCCCCTGGAATGCTGTGGTTGGCATCGGGCCAAAATTATCACTCATTTCACTTAGCAAATAGGCTCTCCATATACGGGCTGCCTGCAGCAGATCATTTGTATAATTTTTATTGGTTCCGGCAGTTATTTGCTGATTAGCTACATCAATAGCACTGTTGATATAATTTAAAGCGCCGGACTGGTTATCATAATATTCGCCGATCCATTCATCATTATAACTTCCCCACGAAAAAGTAGCGCCATCTGCATCGGCTATTTGACGGCCACCAGGTACCCAATAAAGTACGAATGCTCTTTCTGAAACACCGGGATTCATTTGGGCATGTACAATGGAATTGTCAATAAAATATTCCACTTGCACCTGGTCTGCATTGGCAGCAACAGGATTTGTATTAATGTCTGTAATTTTTTTACAGGCAGAAAATAACAGCAGAGAGGTTATGTACAAAGCTGTTCTTTTTGTTAAATGTTTCATTTCTTTGAATTAATGATTTATAATTTTAGAAACCTAATGAAAGATTGATATAAAATATACGGGAAGTTGGGGGGCTTCCGTTTTCAAAACCCACTGAAGGAGTACCTGTAGCATATACTGATTCCGGATCCAACCCATGCATGTGGCTGCTGATAAGCCATACATTATTGCAGGATACTGATACTACTGCTTTTTGAACAAAACTATTACCCAACATTTTTTTAGAAAAGTTATAGCTCAATTGAACGTTTCGGATTCTCACACTGGAAGCATCATATAAGTTGGCTTCGGTAATACCGCTATTTCCTGAGCCTGCAACCGCTCCCCAATATTGCTGGGTTGAAATCCTACTGGTATTGGCCACATACTGATTCGTATTCGGGTCAAGTACCACTCCTTTTACTACCATTGAATCTCTTGTGCCATTGTTTACAGTAATAGCGGCTACTCCGTTTCGTTCCATATTGTCTAAGGTTTGAGAAAATATCTTTCCACCGAATCTTGCATCAAGCAATACTGAAAGCCCAAAGCCTTTATAAGAAAATGAATTGCTAAGACCAAGCAGAGCATTTGCCTGTTGATTTCCTAATCTTGATATATCGGTAGTTGCTTTAGGCAAGCCATTATTGGTTAAAATAAGCTGACCATAATTTGCATCTTTAGCATCTGTAACCCTCAAAAGTTTGGTACCATATATTTCGCCGTAAGGTTGTCCTGCAACTGCTAAAATCTTAAATACATCAATGCTTCCTCCGGGCAAAGTGTATTGATCTACGCCAGGGTAAATAGAAGGTACCGTATTTTTATTATGTGAAAAATTCACACCCATTGTCCAGTTTAAAGATTTTGGGTTTTCCAAAATACGGGCATCAGCTGTTACTTCTATACCCGTGTTCTGAACATTACCTGCGTTAATTATCCTGCCGCTATATCCACTTAATGGATCCATCGGAAGGGTAATTAACTGATGAATCGCATTTGATTTATAAACTGACACATCAATTCCAACCTTGTTTTGAAAAAATCTTAGTTCAGCACCTGCTTCGTAAGATTTAATCAACTGGCTTTTTACGCTGTCATTATATAGGGTTCCATTTCTGGTGGCAGTAGTATTTCCATTTGGATCTGTACCGGTGAAATAAACATTATACAAACTGTAAGGCCCCAGATCACTACCCGCAGCCGCATAAGATGCTCTTAATTTTCCATAGCTAAACCATGAAGGAAGCTTTCCGCCATTTTGATTAATCATATCAGTAAATACATAAGAAAGACTTACAGAAGGATAGGAATAAGAATTGTTTCGCGGACTTAATGCCGATGACCAGTCGTTGCGTAAAGTTCCACTCAGGTATAAATAGCCATCATAATTTAATTCTACCGCTCCATAAAGCGAATTAATTTTCTTTTGGCTGAATGCCTGGCTTACTCCAGGATTGCCATCAGAGTTACCGACCGTAAATAAATTGGGAACTTTTAAAGCCCCGGCGCTACCATCAAGTTCAGAGCTTTTCCATGCCATTAAATTTCCGCCCACCATCACTGATCCTCCAAACTTTCCAAACAAGTTATCTTTTTTTGCAGTAAGCATTCCACTATAATTGGTTTGCTGATAGGTTTGCCTGCCAAGCCCGTACCTTCCTGTTTCATTGCCAGGGCTTCCTGCATATACTTTAGTTTCGGTATTTGTTGTGTACATGTCTGCACCGCCATTTATTTCGCCGGTAAGCCAATTAGCAAAATTATGTTTTACAGAAGCATACATAATATAACGGTTACGGGTATCCGAATTAAGATTGTACTTTGCTGCCCAGTAAGGGTTCATGCCATTTCCTTTTTGCCACCAGTACATGTTTCCATTAGAATCCAATGGATTTTTAAAGTTGCGAATATCCAGAGTTCGGGGTAAATTAAAAACAGTACCAAAAATACTAAAGTCTTGTCCTTCGATGGACCTGTTATTTGCAGTGGCATTTATAAATTGAAATTTAGTATCAAGGGTCCAGTTCTCATTATTGCCAAATTTGGTTACAGCCCTTGCTGTAATATTATTTCGTGAAAGTTTTTCACCAGGGATCATGCTCTTATCATCAAACCGATTATAAGAAGCATATATCGAAGTTGCATTTATTTGTTGCTGAAGCGAAATATTCTGATTTGAAATAATTCCTTTATTGAAAAAATTATCGGCATTATCATAAGCTTGAAGCTTTACTTGCTTACCAGACCAATCAGTAACTATTTGCCCATTTATTTTCGGACCCCAGCTTAAAGTGGAAGTGGAATCATATACACCATTACTACCTTGTGCGTATTGGTTTTGCATTTCAGGCTTGGTAAAAATACTTTCAAAACCAACAGATGATGAAACAGTAACTCCTAATCCCGGCTGCTTTTTACCCGATTTTGTAGTAATTAAAATAACGCCATTACCACCAAGAGAGCCATATAATGCAGCGGCTGCGGGCCCTTTTAATACGCTAATAGATGCAATATCTTCTGGGTTTATATCGCTTAAACCATTACCCATGTCTAATGTAGAATTAAAAAAGCCATCATAAGCGCCAATACCTACCCGTCCTGTAGAATTATCCATAGGTATTCCATCTACTACAATAAGAGGTTGTGATAATCCGGTTAAAGAATTGTTACCACGCAAAACAATCTGCGAAGATCCTGCAGGTCCGTTACCTGAACGTACTACTTGCAATCCTGCAACTTTTCCAGAGAGATCATTTACCAAATTTGTTTCTCTTGCTTCCACCAAAGTAGAACCCTTTACCTCCTGAATAGAATATCCCAAAGATTTTTTTTGCTTCTTGATACCTAAAGCTGTTACCACTACTTCGGTAAGATTGTTGTCGCCCGATTCTAATGTTACATCTAATGTAGAATTTTTTCCTACAGCAACTTCTTTAGTTTTATAATTTACAGAACTAAATACGAGAATTGCTTTGGAACTATTTACGTTTACAGAAAAATTTCCATTTTCATCTGTAATGCCTCCGTTTTTTGTTCCTTTTACTTCATAAGATGCCCTGGCAATAGGGGCGCCGTCGTTGTTTTTCACAGTTCCTGTAATTTGTCTTTCTTGCGCCGATGCTATTGCCACGCAAAAAAACATTGACAGGAGCCATAGTAGCTGTTTTGATTTTTGTTTCATTGTAATTCGATTTTTTTGAATTTTAAATATGCAGAATAAATGGTTTTCTTTTCTTATAATTTCAAATTGGCAGCAATAATTAAGAGCCATTAATTTTTCTTATTTAAAAAAAATTAAGCGACCAATTTGGAAGATTCACTTTTTTTAATAATTTTTTTTGAATGTTTCCCATCATAATTTTCTATTACTAATGCGGCTCCCCCAATTAATTCGGCTGTACTGCTGAATGATGATACTACTATTTTTGTATAAGCTGCCAGCCGGGGAATACAATATTTATTTACCGCTTGCTGAATGGGCGCCAATAATACATCTCCGGCCGATGCGCCTCTGCCGCTCAATACTATTAATTCAGGATTCATAATGTGAATGAGGGTTGCAATTCCTTTACCAAGATTGTAAGCTATATCGGAAAGTAATTCAAGCGCCATCTGATCTCCATCTTTTGCGGCATTAATAATAATATTAGATGCCTCTTCAAAATCTCCGGGAATTGTTTTTATGCTTGAAACGCGGCCTTTACTTAATTCTTCTTTTGCTTTTTTTATTGTTATTAATAATGAGGTTTCCGTTTCTAAACAACCGCTTTTTCCGCAGCCGCATAATTTATTATTTTCAAATAAAGGAATATGGCTGAACTCGCCTGCAAAGCCATTCGTTCCCCTGAACAGTTTTCCATTTATAATCATTCCCAACCCTACTCCCCATCCAAGATTTATTACCATGGCATTTTTCTTATCTCTTGCGATGCCCAGTTTTAATTCCGTTAATGCAATAAGGCTCGAATCATTGTCCATAAAAACAGGAATTTCAAGAGCGCCCTGTATATAAGCCGGTATGCTTTGTCCTTTATTCTCCAGAAAAGTATAATTGATTCCTTTATCCACATCCACAAATCCCGGTGCGCCGATTCCTATTCCTAATATTTTATCTTTTTTTACTCCCGATTTTTTTATGAAATCACTGATATATTTTATAAGGGAAGAAAGTGCATTAGGATTTTGAAAAAGAATCAGGCTGTACTTTTTTTCAAATCCAATATTGCAATTTTGCAAATCAATAATGGCGACCCGGGTTACCAATTGATCCATCGCCACAGAAATGGCATACATTCTTCCCGGAACTAATGAGTAAGTTTGAGGCCGTCTGCCACCAGTAGAAGATGCATATCCTATTTCTTTTAAAATATTTTCTTCAACCAATTCATTTAAAATCCGTGTGGTTAGTGGAAGACTTTTTTCTATTCTGATGCTTACATCAAGCGCCGAAAGGGCTTTCCCAAAGCATAATTCCTTTAAAATTTGTCTTTTATAAAGCAGTGTTTTATTAAACATTGCGCTAAATTAATTTTTTTATTGAACTTACCAAAACTTTTTAAAAAATTTAATTAGTTTTAAAAGTTATAAGCATTTTTATAATAGATTTTAAAATATTTATTTTGTATTATGTAAGACAAAATAGAATTTAAAAATGCTGCACGGGAAAAGAGAAATTGACGTCGTTTGTACAACGATCAGAATTTTTAATATTGTTTTTTATGCTGAAATATTTTATTCTTTATAAATCCGGACTTTGAAATTCTAATCGTTTCATGCCGCGTTTTATTTCAGGGCAACTCATAAATAAATTCCAAAGTAAGCCGCTTCTGTAATTTTCAATCATTATAATTTGTGGCCCCTGGTCTATTGCAAGAAATGAATTGGCAAACCAAATATCTTTTAAATTAAAGGCATCCGCAAAACCATACTGCTTCCACAATTTATTGCCCAAGGTGTAATAAAAAAATTTTATTGCATTCATTGATTGCACCGGTGTATAAGGCAACGATGCAATTGCAGCAGAAGGTGTAATCACTCCATCATCATTATCAGGCGCATGGGCTTTGTATCCTGAAACATTATCGTCACTTGCGGTAAGCCCCCAATCAATTGAACTGTAGCCATAATAATTATTAGGATTGGCAACGCAATAATTATAATTAATTAAACTTTGATTTTGATTTTGCGTAAAATAATTTGCATACGCATCAGTAAGATTGTGCGGATTAATTCCTAAAAAAGAATATTGAGAAAAAAATAATGGACCTCCCAAAGCCGGTCCCAGCGGCAATTGCACGCCATAATAAGTATTTCCATTTTTTATTCCACCATTATTTGCCCATCCATTATCATAAACTATTTTAGGAATTGAATCAGTATTGGAAGAGGCTGCCAGCACATATACAATCAACGCTTCATTCCACCCGGTAATTTTTTGATTTATCTGAAAATTATAATTCGGGCTCCAATGCCAGTACAAAATATTTTGCCCATTTTGCCGATACCAGTTCCATTCAACCGCATTCCATAAAGCATTAATATTTTTTCGAAGCAAAACTTCATTGGTATCTGTTGTATTAAAATATTGGCGTGCACATAACAAACCTTGCATAAGCAAAGATGTTTCTACTAAATCTCCGCCATCATCATATTGGCTGAATGGAACAGTTGCGCCCGTAATACCATTTATCCAGTGAGAAAATGCGCCATGATATCGTGTACACTTCACCGTTAGAAAATTAACAATTGTATTTATGCGTTGCAAACCTGCGGTTCTTGAAATAAAATTTCTATTAATTGCAACAATAATGCTCATCACGCCAAAACCAGTGCCACCGGTAGTTACAACGTCTGCGGAAGTATTTCTTTCTCTTGCCATTCCCGAAACGGGATGGCCAAAGTCCCAAAAGTATGTGAAGGTTTGTTGCTGAACAAGATCTAACAAAGCGCTATCGCTTATCCTTTCAAATTTATCAGTGGAATCAATTTGTGTTATAAAATTTAAAGATGCCGCCGTTTTTAAACTGCCTCCTTGTTTTGATTTTAAGTTGGTGGAAATATTTAAAATATATTTTGTAAGATATTGTAAAGAATCTGTTGGCTGAATGATTACAACACTATCACCATTGGAATAATTTGTATTGAAAGAAACCGGATTGCCACTCGCATCTGCAAAAGAGACATTGCTATTTGCAGAGGCACGATCAATAGCTGTCGTAAATGAAAATTTAATGATCGGAATTGTATTCGTATTATAATCTAAAGATGCTTCCTGTTTACCATTAAGTGTTATCAGCGTTGCATTGAATGAAGATGGCGGCGGTGTAACAGGAGGGTTATCAGATGATTTTTTTTTACATCCTGCAAAAAGTATTATGATAAAAATAAAATTAAAACATTGTAATTTTTTCATGATTGTTCCTCAATATTCGGTAGTGTATTATTTTTGTTTTACCCAAACCTGCCTGACGGCAAAGTCGCTGAACATTCAAAGTTATTGGTTACATCAATACAAAATTTTTTAAATTCAATTTTGCTCCAAATAAAAAATACAAGGTTAAAAATTTAAACTAACGGTTACGCCTATACGCAATTAGTTTTTTTGTGCGTAGATTTGTCGCAATAATCCCTTAAGCTGTCGTAACTACCCTTTTTCAAAAATATTTTCAATATGTAAGTTTGTATTTAAAAAATTAAAATCATTTGTTATGACAAAAGAACTCTGGATAAATCTCCCTGTAGCAGACGTGAATAAATCAAAAGCATTTTTCAGCAAAATTGGTTTTTCAATTAACGAACAGCATAGCAATGGAGATACTTCCGCCTGCATTTTGGTTGGCACAAAAAAAATTGCCGTGATGTTGTTTAAAGAAGATCAACTCAAACAATTTATTCAGCACGAAATTGCTGATACCAGAAAAGGAAATGAAGTAATATTTTCTTTTGATGCAGAAAGCAAGGAAGAAGTAGATGATATGGCCAAAAAAGTATCGGATGCCGGTGGAATCATTTTTAGCCATCCCGCCGAAATGCAGGGATGGATGTATGGGTTCGCTTTCATTGATCCCGACGGCCATCGCTGGAATGCATTGTACATGGACATGAGCAAGATGAAGAAGCAATAACTTACTGTAGAGTTTTTTTAAAAAATAAAAATGTTTTTATAAAATAAAAAAAAATATTGCAGGTAAAAGTTTTGTTCTGTTGCATTATTTTATTGACGCATTTAACTGCGCGCTATCTATTTATTTATCCCGGATTTTAAATAGCCCGGGATTTTGTTTTTTTAAAAATGAATAGCAATTCGTTCTCAAAAACGCACATCCACTGTATCAAAATCGTACAGTTAAAAAAAATCTTCTGATTCTTATCGGCTGAAAATCATTTTAATAGATTATCGGCATTGTGGTTGGTGAATAATGGCAATTGATATCATTTCATTAAATAATTTTCTATGCTTAAAAATTATTTTACTATCGCTTTGAGAAATTTTAGAAAGAATAAAATTTTTTCTATCATCAATATTGTTGGCCTGTCAATTGGCCTTACCTGCTTTATGCTGATTGCTGTTTTTGTTTACAGCGAGCTGAGTTATGATACTTATCCGGCAGAAGCAAAGAATATTTATCGTGTGCTACTTTCCGCTACCGGCAATGGCGATGTAGCGGTGTATCCAAGGGTTGATGCAGCAGTTGGCGAAGGAATAAAAAATGCTTTTCCCGGAGTGATAGCATCCACAAGGCTTTCATCAAGAAGCGACTTTGTAAAATATAATGATAAACAGTTTAAAGAAGATCATCTTGCATTTGTTGATTCTAATTTTTTGCAAATGTTTTCTATTCCATTAATTGAAGGAAATGAAAGAAATGCTTTGGTGGACCCAAATAGTATTGTTGTTTCAAAAGCATTTGCAAAAAAATATTTTGGTAATGAAAATGCACTTGGTAAAACTTTATTAATCGGTACACAAAATATGCCTTATAAAGTTACCGGTGTTATTGATAAAGTGCCATACAATTCGCATTTTCATTTTGATGCTTTTATAAGTTTATCTACTTTTCATATTACAAATCCTACATGGAGCAATGTTGGATTTTTTACCTATATTCTTTTAAATAAAAAAACAGACCCAAAAAAACTGGAAGCAAAATTTCCGCAGTTGGTTGCAAAATATGTAGTTCCCGAAATTCAGCACGATATGGGAGTAAGCCTTGCTGAAGCGCAGAAATCAGTTAATACATTTATTTTTTCGTTACAGCCGCTCACAGATATCCATTTATACTCGCATACAAAATATGAACTGGAACCCAACGGCGATATACAATATGTTTATATTTTTTCTGCATTAGCGTTATTTATTTTGTTATTGGCTTGTGTAAATTTCACCAACCTTTCCACAGCAAGAGCCGTAAAACGTGCAAGAGAAGTAGGCATCCGCAAAGTAATGGGTTCTGTAAAAAAGCAACTCGTATTTCAGTTTCTTGCAGAGTCGGTTTTATTTACATTCTTCTCTATGCTGTTTGCATATCTATTAATATTTTTATTGCTGCCTTATTTTAATCAGCTCGCAAATAAAAATATTGGATTTGATTTTTTTCTCAGCTTTCCATCAATACTCGTAATGCTTGCGATAAGTTTTGCGGCTGGAATATTAGCCGGAATTTATCCTGCATTTTTCTTATCATCTTTTAATGCAATAAAAGTTTTAAAAGGTGCATCATTTTCACAAGGAACTCAAAGAAAACCTTTGCGCAGCAGCTTAATTGTATTCCAGTTTTTTGTTTCCATTGCATTAATTATTGCTACAATAATTGTGTATCAGCAATTGCATTACATGCAAAATAAAAAATTAGGTTATGATAAAGACCAGGTTTTATTTCTTCCCGATGCACGATTATTAGGTAAAAATCAAACTGCATTTAAACAAAAATTATTGCAGGACAATCGTGTGGTTGCTGCAACAATTGCACGGTCTGTTCCCGGCGGTGAATTTATGGATGGCACAGAAATTTATCCAAGAAATGAAAATGGAAATGGAACAGAAATTCATGCAAATATTTATCATGTAGATTATGATTACCTGCGCACTTTAGGAATTCATATAATTAAGGGCAGAAATTTTTCAAAAGATTTTTCAACTGATTCCGCCGCCGGTGTTGTTATTAATGAAGCTGCTGTGCGTGAACTTGGATGGACGAATGATAATGCTGTTGGAAAAAGTATTGTTCGTTCGGGCCAGCAAGAGTTTAAAGTAATCGGTGTTGTTGCGGATTTTAATTATGCCTCTGCAAAGCAAAAGATAGCTCCGCTGATGATGACGCTTGGAAATAATTTTGGAGGATTAATTATTAAAATTAAAACAACTGATGTAAAAGGTTTTCTTGCTGATTTAAAAAAACAATGGGATGCATTTAATCCGTCCGGCCCATTGGAATATAATTTTCTTGATGAAACGTTTGCTGCGTTATACGCAAGCGAAATAAGAACGCAACAAATTTTTTCTGCGTTTGCAATTCTTGCTATCATTATTGCAACGCTTGGTTTATTTGGTTTATCTGCATTTGTAATTGAACAACGCACAAAAGAAATTGGCATTAGAAAAGTATTAGGCGCATCCGTGCAAAATGTATTGCTGCTGGTTTCAAAAGAGTTTTTATTGCTTGTTGGTATTGCATTTATTATTTCCGTGCCGGTAACATGGTGGGCTATGCATACATGGCTTCAGGATTTTGCATATAGAATAAACATTAGTTGGTGGATATTTTTAGCAGCAGGAATTACAGCGTTGCTTATTGCAATGTTTACAATAAGTTTTCAGGCAATAAAAGCGGGACTCGCCAACCCTGTGAAGAGTTTGAGGAGTGAATGAATGCAAATGTGAAAATTAGAAAATTGGAAAATATGAAAATAAAAATTCAGATTATTTGTTGGCTTACTATAATATAACGGTTATCCATAAACGAAAATAAAATGATAAAAAATTATTTAAAAACAGCATGGCGCAGTATTAAAAGAAACAAAGTTTATTCTTTCATAAATATTGGTGGACTCGCTATTGGCATTGCATTTAGTTTTTTAATCGGCGCTTATATACATGATACTTTGCAGGTAAACGGAACCCTCAAAAACGCAAACGATCAATACATCATTTTAAGCAGATGGGGAGATGATGCCGATTTTGATTATACTATTGTTGGTAATTTGGCTAAGCAGTTAAAAGAACAATATCCCGGCCTGGTTGCTAATTATTATCGATGGGATGGTATAAAATCAATTGTTTCAAAAGGTGATAAACATTTCAGAGAAAGTATTCAGATTAATGACAGTACTTTCTTCCCAATGTATAATTTTCCGGTTTTATATGGCGATACAAGAACTGCTTTGAACGATCCTTTTTCAGCAGTAATAACAGAGGACATTGCAAAAAAATATTTTGGTCAAACAAATGTGATTGGTCGAACTCTTACACTTGAAAACTTCTCCGGCAGCAAACATGATTTTCTGATAACGGCTGTATTGAAAGATATGCCAGTGAATTCAGTAACAAAAATTAATGAGAATAATCTGAATGGTATTATGATTCCGGCATCAGGCGTAAATTTTTTTAATAGAACAATGGATGGTTGGAATACGTGGGTCGTTAGCTATGTTGAACTGCAAAAAGGTATTTCACCAATGCAACTTGATCAGCCAATGCGTTACCTCATACAACATAATACATCGTTCGACATCAGGACTCATTTGCATCCAAAATTGGTATCGTTGAATAATTATTATCTCACAGCCAACAATGGGCTCATTAAAAAAATGCTCTACACTTTATCGTTTATTGCAGTTTTTATTTTATTAATGGCAATAGTAAATTTTGTCAATATTTCTATTAGTAATTCTTCTGAAAGAATGAAGGAAATTGGTGTACGCAAAGTAATTGGCGGAATGAAGAAACAACTTGTCTTGCAGTTCCTGGTTGAATCTATCTTACTTGTTTTATTGTCAACACTTCTTGCTCTTATCGTATACCAATTTGCGAGACCTTATCTAAGTAATATATTAGGCAAAGAAATTCCTTCGGTTACCTCATTCCCTTTTTATATGTATTCCATTCCATTTGCATTGGCAGTTGTAATTGGTTTGCTTGCCGGCATTTACCCTGCATTAATATTATCTTCTTTGAAACCGGTGGAGGTATTGAAAGGTAAATTTACATCTGTAAAAGAAAATATTTTGTTGCGTAAATCATTGGTGGCATTCCAATTTTGCATTGCTGCTATCGTATTAACCGGAAGTATCATTATTTCAAAACAGGTAAACTATTTTTTCAGTAAAGATTTAGGATATGATAAAGAATATATGCTTTCAGTACAATTACCAAGAGACTGGAGTAGAGAAGGTGTGGCACACATGGAAACAATCCGTAATGAATTTTCAGCAATGCCTGAAGTGAGTGATGCTTCTCTTTCATACGAAATACCAGATGGAAACAATGGCAGAAGTGTACTCGCTTATCAAGCTAGTGCAGATTCCTCGCAATCAAAACCAGCAGAGCTTTTAACAGCTGATGAAAATTATGCTACTGCTTATAAAATACCTTTGCTCGCAGGAAGTTTTTTTAATACTAACGGAGGTTTCGATTCTTCAAAAATTGTTATCAATGAAACATTTGCAAAATCGTTCGGGTGGAATCCCAACGAGGCCATAAACAAACAAATAAAATTCCAGGAATTTTTTAAAAACTTAATGTTCACCATCTCCGGTGTTGTAAAAGATTTTCATTTTGGAAGTATGCAAAATAATATTTCGCCTGTTGTTTTTGCCAACGTAAGATTTTATCCTTTTTACCGTTACTTTTCTTTCAGAATAAAACCAGGGAGTGTTAGTAATACCATTACGGCTTTGCAAAAGAAATGGGCTGCATTAATGCCCGGAACGCCTTTCGAGTACAATTTTATGGATGATACTTTAGCTAAGCTTTATAAATCAGAAATACAATTAAAAAAAGCTTCTTACACGTCAACTGTTCTCTCAATCATTATAGCATTACTTGGTATTCTTGGATTGATTTCATTAAGCATTCAAAAGCGCACCAAAGAAATCGGCATAAGAAAAGTATTGGGTTCATCAGTAGCAGGCATTCTTACATTATTTATAAAAGAATTTTTAACGGTGATTTTAATTGGCGGATTAATTGCATGCCCGCTGGTTTATATGATTATGCATAACTGGCTGCAAGGTTATGCTTACAGAATTAATATTACGGCAACACCATTTATTATTTCTATTGTGTGTTTGGGTTTGATTACAGCATTAGTTATTTGCCTGCAATCAATAAAAGCAGCAATTGCAAATCCTGTGAAGAGTTTGAGAACGGAATGATTGAAATGTTAAGTGTTGAATGTTATATATTGAATGATGAAAACAATTCATAATCCTCCATAATGAGTCCCTGTACAAAATTCATAACTCTAAAATTCTAAAAACATGTTTAGAAATTATTTAAAAACAGCATGGAGAAACATTAGAAAGAATAAACTTTTTTCTTTTATTAATATTCTTGGTTTATCTATTGGCATTGCAACCTGTTTTATTATTATGTTGTATGTGCAGGACGAATTGAGCTATGATAAGTTTAATAAAAATGCAGGCAATATTGCAAGGATTGTTTTTCATGCAAATCTTAATGGTGGCAAAATAGATGAAAGCGTTACAATGCCACCTGTAGCACAAACAATGAAAAAAGATTTTCCTGAAGTGCAGGATGCAACAAGGATATTAAGTTTCGGCACCCCAAAAATTACTTATAACAACACTGTTTTTAAAAATGATCAGTTCGCTATGGCTGATCAAAATTTGTTTAGCATATTTACGTTGCCTATGCTTGAAGGTGATGCGAAAACTGCTTTGGCTGAACCTAATGCAGTTGTAATTACGCAACAAACAGCAAAAAAATATTTTGGAAATGCAGATGCAATTGGTAAAACAATTTCAGTAAGTTTAGACAGTAACAGGTTGTACAGAGTAACAGGCATTATAAAAAATATTCCTTCCAATTCACATTTTCATTTCGATTTATTCGCTTCAATGAATGGTTGGGCTGATGCTAAATCTGCAACATGGTTGAGTGGCGGTTATCACACTTATCTTTTATTAAAACCCGGAACTGATTTGAACAAAATGGAAGCAAGATTTCCGGCAATGGTTGAAAAATATATGGGTCCGCAAATACAGCAGCAAATGGGTTTAAGTTTAAAACAATTTACAAGTAAAGGAAACTCGCTTGGGTTCGCATTGCAGCCATTAACTGATATTCATCTTAATTCAAACACAACTACAGAATTTGAGCCTGGCGGTAATGCAGCCTATGTATATATTTTTGGTGGCGTTGCTATTTTTATGCTGATTGTTGCCTGCATTAATTTCATTAATCTATCAACTGCAGGTGCTTCTAAAAGAGCAAAAGAAGTTGGTGTAAGAAAAGTGGCAGGTTCAGGAAAATTGCAACTCATCGGGCAGTTTTTATCAGAATCAATACTCATTGCATTTTTTGCATTGTTTATTGCATTTGCTTTAGTAGAACTTGCATTGCCTGCATTCAATAATATTTCAGGGAAACATTTAGGCTTTGATATAAAACCTATTCTTGCTTTTATTGGCTTGGGATTATTGGTTGGTGTTGTTGCCGGTATTTATCCTGCATTTTATTTATCGTCTTTTAAACCGATTGCAGTATTAAAAGGAAAACTTACAGCCAATCATAAAAGTTTTGGTTTACGAAGTGGGTTGGTAGTATTTCAGTTCTTTATTTCCGTTGCATTGATCATTGGAACTATTGTAGTGTATCGGCAAATGAAATATATACAAAACAAAGACCTCGGTTTTAATAAGGATCAAATTCTCATTATACCAAATTCCTATGCATTGGGTAATAATGAGCAGGTATTTAAACAACAAATGCTGCAAGATTCACGCATTGTAAATGCAACTGCATCATATTATAAACCTGCTGGTCCAAGTAATTATAATAATGCATTAGCATATCCTCAGGGCAACGATCATTTAGTTGTTGACGGTGTAGAATATCATGTGGATGAAAATTATATTCCAACATTAGGTATGAAAATGGTTAACGGCAGAAATTTCTCCAAAGATTTTGCAACAGATTCACTCGCTATTATTTTAAATGAAACAGCAGCACATGCTCTTGGCTGGAACGATATAACTGCTATTGGTAAAACAGTGATAAGACAAAATAGTGACAGGGGAAATAATATTCCTTTTCATGTAATTGGTGTGGTAAAAAACTTCAATTTTAAATCGCTGCACGAAGCGATTAGCCCTTTATACATGACGCTGCAACCTGAAGGCGGATTGATCTTTAAAATAAAAACAACTGATGTTGCAGGCTTGTTAGCAACAATGAAAAAAAATTGGGACAGCTATAAAACGGAAGACCCGTTTACGTACGACTTTATGGATGATCTTTTTAATAAAACATATTCAGCAGAACAAAAAACAGGCAACATCTTAAATATTTTTTCTGTACTGATTATTCTTGTTGCATGCCTTGGTTTGTTTGGATTAGTAACTTATACAGCCGAACAACGCACAAAAGAAATCGGTATAAGAAAAGTATTAGGAGCAAGTGTAAGCCAGGTTACACAAATGCTTTCAAAAGAGTTTCTAAAGTTAGTTTTCATCGCTTCGCTTATTGCATTTCCGGTTGCGTGGTGGGCAATGAACAAATGGCTGCAAAGCTTTGCTTATCGCATTAATATTTCATGGTGGATTTTTATTGTAGCAGGATTATCAGCACTATTAATTGCATTAATCACAGTTAGCTTCCAGGCGATTAAAGCTGCAGTAGCAAATCCTGTGAAAAGTTTAAGAACGGAATAAAGAAGCCCATCCTAAATCCTTCCCGAAGGGAAGGACTTGCGACAGGCTTATACAATATGAACAAACTTTAAATTATCAACATTCTAAAAAGTCCTCTCCTTTGAGAGGATTTAGGAGAGCTTTCTATGTTTAGCAATTATTTCAAAATCGCATGGCGAAATATTCAGCGCAATAAAATAAATAGTTTTATAAACATTGCCGGCTTAGCAATTGGAATGACTTGCGTCATCTTGATTGTAATGTATGTGCAGGATGAATTAAGTTATGATAAGTTTATAAAAAAAGCTGACCGCATTTATGAAGTGAATGTAAACGGCAATTTAGGCGGACAGGAATTTTTAGCCGGTACAACACCACCCCCTACAGGAGCTGCACTTGTAAATGCCTTTCCTGAAATTGAAACATACACAAGAATATTTATGCCGGGCAGCGAAGTGGTTCGCTACAATGCAGGCAACTCAGAAAAATATTTTACAGAGAATGATATATATGCAGTTGATTCAAATTTCCTACAGGTATTTAATTATCGTTTGAAGGAAGGCGATGTTGCTTCATGTTTGCAAAAAATAAATTCAGTTGTGATAACTGAAGAGCAGGCAAAAAAATATTTTGGTAACGAAAATGCAGTTGGAAAGACTTTATTATTTGATGATGCACGCACACCATTTACAGTAACAGGTGTTTTATATAATTTGCCTTCGCAGTCTTCACTCAAATTTAATATGCTTGCCTCCGTTTCTTCTTACGGTGTTGTAAAACATTTTAGCTGGAGCTGGATTTGGTTGCAGATGATGACTTTCGTTAAATTAAAAGATGCTGTACCAAACGATGCTGCAAGCATTCAAAAATTGGAAAGCAAATTTCCCGCAATGGTGAAAGTGCAGGCCGCGAGTGCATTTGAGCGCATCGGTCAGCCGTTTGATGAATTTGAAAAGAAAGGCGGCAAATGGGATTTGCATCTTCAACCGCTTACATCAATTCATTTGCATTCTGCAGGTGTGTCTTCGCGTTTAACAACCTTAAGCGATATAAAATATGTTTATATTTTTTCAGCCATCGCACTCTTCATCACAATTCTTGCATGTGTAAATTTTATGAACTTGTCAACAGCACAAGCAACAAAAAGAGCAAAGGAAGTTGGTATAAGAAAAGTTGCTGGCTCCGTAAAATCGCAATTAATAAAACAGTTTTTAACTGAAGCAATGCTGTACAGTTTTATTTCTGATGCTATTGCAGTTGTATTGGTTGCATTGCTGCTTCCGTTGTTTAACCAGGTATCAGGCAAATCACTTTTATTTAATTTATTTTTTTTGAAAGACATTTGGATTTTAGTATTGTGCCTTTGCATCATCACAGGTTTACTGGCGGGCAGTTATCCTGCATTTTATTTAACATCATTCAATCCTGTAAATGTTTTAAAAGGAAGCGGAACATTTAAAGGTTCATCAAAAAATATTTTTATACGCAATGGTTTGGTGATTTTTCAATTTGCAGTTTCAACAATACTTATTATTTGTACGATTGTCGTTTTTCAGCAATTAAAATATACACAAAACAAAGACCTTGGCTTAAATAAGGATAACACGATCATCATTTCAAATGCAAATCGTTTGGGTAACAGCGAAGA
>JAICZH010000130.1 GCA_025933775.1 Chitinophagaceae bacterium | reverse complement strand
GGATTTACAAATATGCTGCAAATACATACATCCGTATTTTTTTTACATTGATGAATCAAAGACAAATGACCTGTATGCAATGCACCCATGGTGGGCACAAAACCTGTTGAGAGCTTTTGTTTTTTTATTTTATCAAGATGTATTTGTAAATCTTTTGAATGTTTAAATAAAATCATGAGCGCTTAAAATATCGTTCAATATTGAGTTTAAAGTGATATAACAAAAAAATTTTTGTACCTTCGCCGCCAGTTAAAAAAAAACTGTTAAGCTAATTTAACCATTTGCAAATGTTAACAAAGAAAAGAATTTTATTTATTGCAAACGAAATGTCGCCTTACCTGGAAACAACTGAATTTGCTGAAATGGTAAACAAGCTTGCAGTAAAAGCTAATGACACGGGAATGGAAGTGCGTTGCATTATGCCGCGATTTGGCCTCATAAATGAGCGCAGGCACAGGCTTCACGAAGTGGTAAGGCTTTCCGGAATTAATGTAAATATTGATGGAGACGATTATCCGCTTGTTATCAAAGTGGCTTCTTTGCCCAATGCCAGGCTGCAAGTTTATTTTTTGGATAATGAAGATTTGTTTAAAAGAAAAACTTTATTTCATGATGAAAATGAAAAATGGTTTAGCGATAACGCATTAAGAACAGTTTTGTTTTGTAAAGGAGCGTTGGAAACTGTAAAAAAATTTGGGTGGCCTCCGGACATAATTCATTGCAGTGGATGGATGACGGGATTAATACCAATGTATATTAAAACTGCTTATAAAAAAGAACCGGTATTCAGCAATTGTAAAATTATTTATACCATCGGACAAAATACTTTTAAAGAAAAAATTGGCCCTGATTTTTTAAAGCTTGCTGCAATCAATACAAACATAAAAGATAAAGACCTCGAACTTTTTAAAGATGCCAACAACATAGCCATGTTTCGCGGTGGCGCTGCTTTTGCTGATGCTATCACTTTTGGCGCCGATAAAGTAGATAAAAAACTTACCGATGAATTTAATAAAGTAAGAGGTAAAAAAGTTTTGAAATATAATCCTGATTCAGATTTAACAGACTATTTACAATTGTATAACGACCTTGCGGACAAATAGCTTCAACCGTTTTATTCCTTTATTTTCAAACTAATTTTTATTTGTGTTTATCAGAAAATTTTACGCTGCATTCCCAATCTATATATTTTTAATTCTTTGTTGGAGCTGTACTAAAATTGACACTACAAACCTCGGGCAAAACCTCATACCTGTTGTAGATAACATTCACACATTTGATACTACGCTTTCTGTAATTGCCGATAATTTTGATACTACCGCATGCGATTCAGTATATCGTTCCGATTTACATGCTTTGGGATTTATTCCAAATGATCCATACTTTGGAAGTACTAAAGCCAATATGTATTTTGAATTAAAGCCACAGTATTATCCTTTTAATTTTCCGGCTTCTGATAAAGATAGTTTACTTCTCGACTCCGCAGTTTTGGTTTTACATTATTCCAATACGTATGGCGATACGTTAACGCCGCAAAAAGTTTTGGTATATAAATTATCGGATCAGTTTACAACGGATACTAATAATATTGGTACCACTTATTCCACTTGCAATGTTTTTAATTATAATACTGCTAATGTAATTGGTGAAAAAACATTTGTTCCGGCAAGGCTTGCCGATTCGGTTCATGCATTTAAAGAAGATGCCAGCAATGAACTCAGGATAAGATTATCTGATGCTTTTGCACAAGGATTTATTACCGATTCCAGCGAAATTTTTGCAAACGATACTACTTATAAAAATTACTTTAAAGGCTTTGCATTGTTGATGGATGAAACATTTGGTGGAAATGCAATTAACTATTTTGATTTGGGTAGCGCCGATACACGGTTATCATTTTATGTACGCACCTCTCTATCCAATGTAAAAGATACGCTATCTGTGAATTTTACTTTTACTTCATACTCGGGCGAAGCTAATTCTGTTGTACATGAAAGAGGCACTTCTGAAATTACCAATCATGTTTCCCATCCTGCAAATGGCGATAGTCTTATTTATATACAAACTGCGCCGGGCAGTTATGCTGAATTAAAAATTCCAGGGCTAAACGGATTATCGAACCGGGTAATTCATCGTGCAGAATTAATTGTTGACCAGGTTTACGATCCTTCACCTTTGCTTACTTATTTAACTACGCCTGCTTATTTATATTTAGATGCAAAAGATACTTTGTCGAATACATTTAATCCTATTCCGTGCGATTTTAATATTAGTACCGGCCAGCCTAACTTTAGTTATTTTGGTGGGCCCGGAAAATTAATTGATGATGGAAACGGCCACCAGGTGAGTGAATATGTATTCAATATTTCGCGGTACGTTCAATCAATAGTTACAAGAGACAGCAGCAATACCACATTGCGATTGCAGGCTCCGTACCAAATTATTAATAACGCAGCATATATTGACAGATGCGGTATTGGCGTTCCTCCATTTAATTTGCCTTTAAATAATATTGCTGATGGCGGCGTAAAATTAAATGGAACAAATAACACAAGTACAAGGATTCGCCTGCACATTATTTATTCAACGTTATAGTTTTTTTGAACGAATGCTTTTCGTATAGGCATAACCGTTATAAAATTTTTTATTACCGAATTAAATCGGATTACACGAATTTTATTTTTTAATTCAAATAATAATCCATGTAATCGGTATAATTTATTTTAATCTGTGATGCAATAATCTGTGTAATTCGTGCAATCCATTCATCCGTGATCCATAATCTATGATATATTTTGCTCAATCATTATGAAGCCATAAATTTGCGGCTCTTAAAAAAAATAATTATGCCCTATTTATTTACGTCTGAATCGGTGAGCGAAGGACATCCTGATAAAGTTGCCGACCAGATCAGCGATGCGTTAATAGATAATTTTTTAGCCTTTGATCCGCAAAGCAAAGTAGCCTGCGAAACATTGGTAACCACAGGCCAGGTAGTGCTTGCAGGCGAAGTAAAATCCAAAGCATATCTCGATGTGCAGGAAATTGCCAGAGAAGTAATTCGCAAAATTGGTTATACCAAAAGCGAATATATGTTTGAAGCAAATTCGTGCGGAATTTTTTCTGCCATTCATGAGCAATCTGCAGATATAAACCAGGGTGTTGACAGAAAGAAAAAAGAAGAACAAGGCGCCGGCGACCAGGGAATGATGTTTGGCTATGCCACCAATGAAACAGAAAATTATATGCCGCTTGCATTAGATATTGCGCATAGTATTTTAATTGAACTGGCTGCATTAAGAAGAGAAAATAAAGAAATAAAATATTTGCGTCCTGATGCTAAAAGCCAGGTTACGCTTGAGTATGGTGATGATGGCAAGCCACAAAGAATTGACGCGATTGTAGTTTCTACCCAGCATGATGATTTTGGTGATGAAGAAAAAATGTTGAAAAAAATATCAGACGATATTAAAAAAATATTAGTACCAAGGATGAAGAAAAAATATCCCCAGTATGCACATTTTTTTAATGATAAAATAAAATATCATATTAATCCTACCGGAAAATTTGTGATTGGCGGCCCTCATGGCGATACAGGATTAACCGGAAGAAAAATTATTGTAGATACTTATGGCGGCAAAGGCGCTCATGGCGGGGGAGCATTTAGCGGCAAAGACCCAAGCAAAGTTGATAGAAGCGCTGCTTATGCTACAAGGCATATTGCAAAAAATCTGGTTGCTGCCGGCGTGTGTGATGAAGTGCTGGTGCAGGTTTCGTATGCAATAGGCGTTGCAGAACCAACCAGTATTAACGTAAATACTTTTGGTACATCTAAAATAAAATTGAGCGATGGTGACATTGCAAATAAACTAACATCTTTGTTTGATATGCGCCCTTATTTTATTGAGCAACGTTTAAAATTGCGCAATCCCATTTATGGTGAAACAGCGTCCTATGGCCATATGGGGCGCAAAAATGAAATCAAAGAAAAAACTTTTAATTTGCCAAACGGTGCTCCCAAAAAAATAAAAGTGGAATTATTTACCTGGGAAAAACTGGATTATGTAGATAAAGTAAAAAAAGCATTCGGGATAAAATAAATCTTAAAAAGTTAAAGCCCTCATTAAATGAGGGCTTTTTGTTTGCAGTTAATTAATCAGGTAAATTTGAAAAGTGAGACAACAACATAAACCTTTTATTCAACCACATCGCCCAAAGAAAAATCTTCTCATTGCAGGAATTGCTTCAATAATTAAAGCAATGCAAGATGGCGTACAATTGGAAAGGATATATTTAGAATCAACAGTTCATTCGCCGGAAACAAATGAATTAAAATTAATGGCTGAAAAATTTGAAGTTCCTGTAAATAAAGTTCCCATTGAAAAACTCAAAAGTTTTAATATAGAAGATTTTCGTGTATGCGTTGCCGTTAGGTCGAAAATAAAATATCAAAATCTGCAGGATGTCATTTCATTTATTGTTGAAAAAGGAGAAGCGCCTTTACTATTAATGCTTGATGGAATTACGGATATTAGAAATATCGGCGCTATTGCCAGAAGCGCCTGGTGTTGCGGTGTTCACGCAATTATAATTCCTGAAAAAGGAGTGGGAGCTTTGAATGAAGATGCCATCAATACTTCTGCGGGAGCGCTTGAAAATATTATTGTTTGCAGGGTAAAATCTTTACATAATGCCATTGATGAAATGCATCTGAATGGAATAAAAATTTTTGCAAGCGAAATGAAATCACAAGTAAATGTTTATGATATTAATTTTAAAGAACCCTGTGCTGTTATTTTAGGCAGCGAAGACAAAGGAATTCATTCCATATTGTATAAAATGTGCGATGAAAAATTTAAGATACCCATGCAAAATAATTTTGAATCATTAAATGTTTCAGTAGCTGCCGGCATTATTTTGTATGAAACAATGAAACAGAGAAGCCTCTTCAACCCCTCCAAAGGAGGGGCTTTGAAGTAGCTTTCAAAATATAATCATGATTTCAACAACTGACAATAAATTTTCTTTTCTCCCCTTCGGGAATAGTGTGCTCAAACTCATTGAATGCCCCCGCGATGCCATGCAAGGCTGGAAAAATTTTATCCCAACTCAAAAAAAAATTGATTACATCAATCAATTATTAAAAGTGGGTTTTGATACCATTGATTTCGGAAGTTTTGTTTCTGCAAAAGTGATTCCGCAAATGGCAGATACAAAAGAAGTAATTAGCAATTTGCAAATAACAAATAGCAAAAGTAAATTATTAGCTATCGTTGTAAATGTGCGTGGGGCAAAGGATGCAGCGAAATATGAAAAAATCAACTATCTCGGTTTTCCCTTTTCTGTTTCACCCACGTTTCAAATAAAAAATACGAATAGCACAATAGCACAATCACTCGATCATGTAAAAGAAATAAAAAATATTTGTGATAAAAACAATAAAGAATTGGTTGTGTATATTTCAATGGCTTTTGGCAATCCTTACGGGGATGCCTATACGCAGCATCTTGTTTTGGAATGGATAAATAAATTAATTAATGAGGGCATAAAAATTATTTCACTTGCCGATACAGTAGGTGTTGCCAGTCTACAACAAGTTTCATCTCTTACAAAAAAAGTGATTGATGCTTTTCCGCAAACAGAAATTGGTGTTCACCTTCATTCCACAACTGAAAACTGGAAACTCAAGATTGATGCGGCTTTGCAACAAGGCTGTATTCGTTTCGACGGCGCTTTAAATGGTATTGGCGGCTGTCCTATGGCTGGTGATGAGTTGGTTGGCAATATGAATTCAGAATTAATGATTACTTATTTTAAACAATTGGGTTATTGCAAAAATATTGATGATGATGAATTGAATAAAAGCATCCAAATGGCTTCTGAAATATTTGTTTAATTTTTTTATTACTTTTTATGGAATTGCTTCTGCCATTTCAGGTTACACCTTTACCATATAAAATTTCATACACTGATAAAATTATTTTTATTGGTTCCTGTTTTAGTGAAGAGATTGGTAAGCAGATGAGCGATTTAAAATTTAATGTTTTGCAAAATCCAAATGGAATTTTGTATGACCCGCTTAGCATTGCTGCTGCATTAGGTTCTTACATTGAAAATAAAAAGTACAAAGCAGATGATTTGTTTTTCCTAAATGAATTGTGGCATAGCTGGCAACATCATTCTGTTTATTCAGGATTTAATAAAGAAAATGTTTTGAGTAATATAAATCAGTCGCAGTCTGC
>JAICZH010000092.1 GCA_025933775.1 Chitinophagaceae bacterium | reverse complement strand
TTATACGAACCCTACAATTTACCAAATTAAATTTTACAATTGATTATCAATGCATGTTCATTCGCTTTTTTGTATTGTAAGGTTCGTCAATGCACAATCACCAATCTATTTCTTCTTTTTGCCATAGATCATCAAGTGGGCTTACAATATTTATTAATTTTTCTTTTTTTACATGCAAATACCTTTCTGTAGTTCGTATGTCGAAATGCCCCAGTAAATCTTTTATATATTTTATATCTATTCCTTTTTCAAGCAGGTGGGTTGCAAAACTGTGTCTGAGGCTATGAAATCCTATCTCTTTATTAATCCCTGCTTTATGTTTTGCCATTTGAAAAACTTTTTGTGCACTTCTTGAATGATAAGCAACTCCGGGATTTTCACCTTCAAATAAATATTTTACGGGTTTTGGCTTTACTTCTTTATAATAGCTTTCAAGTATATCGAGCAATATTACACTAAGGCCTACATACCGGTCTTTCTTTCCTTTACTTTTTTCTATAAATAATTGCATGCGGCTGCGGTCAATATGTTTTAACTGAAGGTTTACTACCTCGCTTACTCTTAATCCTGCGCTATACGCTGTAAATAAAATGGCTTTATGCTTTTTAAATGTAATAGCATTAAATAATTTTCTTAATTCATCTTCTCCTAAAACTTTTGGCAACAGCAATGGTTTCTTCGGCCTCGGTATTTCCCAAAAAAATTTTTCCCTTTTTAAAACTTGTTCGTAATAAAATTTTAAAGCATTAATTCTGCTATGCAAAGTGTTTTCTGAAAGTTTTAATGTAGTATGGCAATACTGCAAATAATCTTTTATGCGCTGTACTGTAAAACCCTTTGCAGGCTTATCTTTTATTAATTGCAGAAACTGCATATATTCATTACTGTATGTTCTTATGGTAGATGCGCTGTAGCTTTTTAAAACCAGTTGCTGATGAAATTGCTGAAATGCTTCTTTATTTTCATTACTTATTACTGACGGAACTTGTTGTATGTTTTGAGAAATAATTTTTTGAGAAAATGTTTTTTGATGTTGTATAACGGTAACGGGCACACGCAAATTTTCGGAGGTACTATTTTTTTTCTTCTCTAAATATTTTTTTAATTCATCACCATTAATGATGGCTTTGCCTTTTAATGCATTTGCCAATTGCATGTAGTCTTTTTCATTGCAGGGTATATACCAGCATTTATTTGTTTTGCTCCATTTGGCATTTCCTTTTTTTTGAAAATAATAATTAAGCGTTGCGCTTTGTATAGAATGTATGGCAATGCACTCTTTATTCTTATGAAAAAGCGGCTTAAGCGTTACGGTTTCCATGTATTAAATATAAAAAATGAATTTTATTTTTTTTTATTTCACGCGAAGGCGCAGAAGAAATTAATTAAAATAATACATCATTTCACCACAATTAAATATCTTGTATTATAAATAAAAAATTTTGCCAACTCAATACAGCAAATATTTTGAATTGATATTTTGGATGGCGGCGCTTACTGCGCTGGCTGTAATGCCGCCGGGTACAGATGCGCATTATTCATTTTGTATTTTTAAATTAATGGGATTCAAATATTGTCCCGGCTGTGGATTGGGCCATTCTATCAGTTATTTATTTCATGGAAATATCCGCGCATCTTTTGCAGCGCATCCGTTAGGAATTTTTGCCGTTGCCATTATTTTATACAGAATATATCATTTACTTTGCCTTCGATTTTTTTATAAAATAAAAAACCAATTATGAACGAAAATTCCACTTCAGTAAATCCCGTGCTTTTAAAATATTTGTATGATGTTACGCCCGAAGAATTAATTACCATCAACTCACGCACGCAAGGTTTCAGCGATGATCAGCTTACGCAATTTTGCATGATTTATCGTTCCAAAAGAAAAGACCCGCAAACTATTTTATTATTATGTTTGCTTGGCCTGGTGTGCGTTTCAGGCATTCATCGTTTTGTAATCGGGCAAGTGGGTATGGGCATTCTGTATTTTTTTACAGCCGGCTTATGCCTGGTGGGAACTATTGTAGATGCCATCAATCATAAAGATCTTGCGCTGGAATACAATGGCAAAATGATTGCAGAAACTTTATCAATGCTCAATATGATAAAAAGTTAAAAATTAATTTGAAATCATAGTTGGATATGTTTTAAAAAAATCTATCCCAAAAAAGTAAAAAAATAGAGCAATTAATTTTTGCTTATTATATTTCATCTTACCAGTTTACCTAATCTGATGCAATGAAAATAAATAAGGCAACCCGTAAAGATATTCCGCAATTGGTATCATTAATTAATGGCGCTTATCGCGGAGAAGGCGCTAAAAAAGGATGGACAACCGAAGCCGACTTGCTTGATGGAATAAGAACGGATGCTGCCAGTTTGGAAGAAATGATTAAAAAAAATAATGCTGTTATTTTACAATCTTTAAATGAAAATAATGAATTGCAGGGTTGTGTATATCTTGAGAAAATGGAAAGCAAAATGTACTTGGGAATGCTTACCGTTGCTCCGTTACTGCAATCAAAAGGAATTGGCAAACAACTTTTACTTGCTGCAGAAAAATATGCATCGGAGCAAAAATGCGTAGCTATTGAAATGAATGTAATTTCTGTGCGCAAAGAATTAATTGCGTGGTATGAAAAATATAAATATTATACAACCAGCTATACCAAACCCTTTCCTGATAATGTAAAATTTGGAATACCGAAGCAGCCGCTCGAATTTATTGTAATGCGAAAAGAAATATAAGCGCATAAAAATGTATTTCGAAAATTTTCAAATGTATTTATTTTATTTTTGAAATTTTAAAAGCCAATTTAGCTCAGATGGTAGAGCAGCACCCTCGTAATGTGCAGGTCGTTGGTTCGAGTCCAATAATTGGCTCTATTAATAATTAATGTGGTAGCGCATCCCGATCGCAATCGGGAGTTCCAGAAAATCGTCCTCGTAATTTTTTTTGTTTTCCAAACAGATAAAAATAATCAAGCAACAATTTCGTTTTAAAAGATAAATTACCGTTAATGTTTCAATATTTCTTAATACATTTTTAATCTATACTAACTTTAGAATTGAATTAATAATTTATTTTGCTTAAATAAAATATCCTTTTTAAAAAAATCAAAATGGTACCGGCATGAAATATATCTTTTCATCTTTATGCATCCTTGCATTGAGCTTTCCTGTAAATGCCCAAAATTTACATCTCAATCTTTTTGCAGGAACTTCCAATTACCAGGGAGATTTACAAGATAAAGCATTCACATTTTCACAGGCCCACTTTGCAGGCGGAGCAGGCGTTTCGTACGATCTGTCTGATCATGTATCTTTGCGCTCTGGAGTTACTTTTGCTACCGTATCTGCAAATGATAAGTATGGAAGAAATAGTTTCAGAAATCTCAACTTCACTTCGGCAATTACAGAAGTAAATCTTGGTGCCGAATATTACATTACTCCGATAGAAGCCCATGTGCTTACTCCTTACGTGTTTGCCGGTATTGCTTTATATCATTTCAATCCTTATACAAGAGATACTGCCGGCACAAAATATTTTTTAAACCCATTAAGCACCGAAGGCGAAGGATTTGTTGCCGGTAAAAATTATTATAATCTTACACAATTTGCCATTCCGTTTGGAGCGGGCGTAAAATTTTCTTTAAGCGATAATGTGAATGTAGGTGTTGAATTAGGATTAAGAAAATTATTTACCGATTACCTCGATGATGTAAGCAGCACTTATGTAGATGAAACTTTATTGCTGAATAATCGCGGCCCGAAGGCTGTAGAACTTGCATACAGAGGTGGCGAATTAAAAAATGCAAGCCCTTATCCTGCTGAAGGAACTGTAAGAGGAAGCGCTCCTCATAAAGACTGGTATTATTTTACGGGAGTTACTGCATCATTCCGCTTATTCTCCGGAAATGGCTTGGGAAGCGGACTTGGCAAACATTCAAAGTATGGATGCCCGGCGAATGTGCAATAAAAAGCAGCCCCTCCCCGAAGGTGAAAAAGCTACCTTAATATTTTTTTCGCAATAATTCTTCCTCCATCCATGGTTGGTGTCTCACCAGCCACCACATAAAATTTCATACAGTTAAAAGAATAAGTAGTAAGATAATTCTGTTTTAACTTTATGCCAGCTATGGCATATAAAAATCTTTCCGATTTTATTAATGTACTTGAAAAAGAAAATGAATTAATAAGAATAAAATCTTACGTAAATCCCCATCTGGAAATTGCTGAAATTACTGATAGAATAAGCAAAATCAACAATGGCGGCAAAGCACTGTTGTTTGAAAATACAGGTTTTAAATTTCCTGTTTTAATGAATGCCTATGGAAGTGAAAAGAGAATGTGCCTCGCTCTCGGTGTTAATGAACTAAATGATGTTGCAAAAGATATTGAGAATTTATTCAACCTTATTTCTTCACCAAAAGAAAATATAATTGATAAATTAAAATTACTGCCAAAGCTTAGCCAGTTTGCAAGCTGGATGCCGAAAGTTACTAAAGGAAAAGGAACATGCCAGCAAATAATTATGGATGAGCCTGATATTACAAAACTTCCGGTAATTACGTGCTGGCCCAAAGACGGCGGCCCTTTTGTAACGCTTCCTGTTATTCATACCAAAGACCCGAACAATAATATTAGAAACGTTGGAATGTATCGTATGCAAATATTTGGCCCTGCGCTTACCGCGATGCATTGGCATAAACATAAAGTTTCTGCAAAACATTTTAATGAATATAAAAAATTAAAAAAGCGTATGCCCGTTGCCGTTAGTTTGGGTGGTGACCCCGTGTATGCTTATGCAGCCACTGCGCCGCTTCCCGAAAATGTGGATGAATACATGCTTGCAGGATTTTTAAGAAAGAAAAAAGTAGAGTTGGTAAAATGTATTACCCAGCCTGAAATAGAAGTGCCTGCTGACGCTGATTTTGTAATTGAGGGTTATGTAAATCCTGATGAAGAATTAATTTGGGAAGGGCCGTTCGGAGATCATACAGGTTATTATTCATTGCCTGATTGGTATCCTAAATTTCATATCACCGCCATTACGCATAAAAAAAATGCGGTGTATCCTGCAACCATTGTAGGCATTCCGCCGCAGGAAGATGCATGGCTCGGTAAAGCAAGCGAACGGATTTTTTTAGCGCCAATGAAAATGACAATGGTTCCGGAAATTGTTGATATGGAAATGCCCGTTGAAGGTGTGTTTCATAATTTGGTTATTGCAAAAATTAAAAAAGATTATGCAGGGCAAGGGCAAAAAGTGATGAATGCAATGTGGGGCGCTGGGCAAATGATGTTTAATAAAATATTGGTACTTACGGCCTCCCCAAACCTCCCAATGAATCGGGAAGCTTTTGAAGATTTTAAAATTACGGAGTATGAAAAATTAGCAAAAAATATTTTTAAAAATTTAAATCCTGCCAGTGATATTTATTTTTCTCAAGGCCCGATGGATGTGCTCGATCACAGTTGCAGCAAACTTGGCTTCGGCGGCAAAATGTGTATTGACGGCACTTTCAAACATGATGAGGAGTTGGATGAAAGCTACGGATTTCAGGTTTCAGGTTTCAGGTTTCAGGTTGATGAAATAGAAAATAATTTAAAAAATAATTTTGCTGAAATAAAACATATAAATGTTTCTTTATTACAAAAAGAAATTCCCTGCATCATTATTTCTGTTGAAAAAAATAAAAAAGATCATGTAAAAATTTTACATGAATCCATTATGCAACTGAAAGAAATGGAAACAATAAAAATGATTTTATATGTTGAGCATACGGTTGATGCAAATGATTTAGCTGTTGCTCTCTGGCGCTTTTGTAATAATTTGGATCCAAAACGCGATCATCATTTGGTAAAAAAACAATCTTCGTATAACCATCACCGTTATATTGCCTGCATGGGATTTGACGGAACGATTAAAACTAAACAATTTGATGATTTTTACCGCGACTGGCCCAATATTATTGTTGCCGATGATGCCACCATTTCATCAGTTGATGCAAAATGGAATACGCTTGGGCTGGGAGAATTTATTCCATCGCCTTCTTTAAAATTTAAAAATCAAATGTATGGTGAAGAAGCCGTAGCGGCTGTCTCAAACCATTTCAGTTGAGTAAAGATACCCAACTGCTTTATTTTAAAAATTAAGAACAATGTGTATTACCAAAACTAACTGCGTTTATCCCTCACCGTTAGTTTTAAAAATCTACTGCAATATTTTTATCATATAAAAAGTTACTGCATCTATTTTAAATATTTTATTCGCCCTTTTATTCTTATATTTTCATATTAAATTATCTTGTGGAAATTATATGAATAAATATGACTTCTGATAAAAACAAATCTTCGTTTGCAACTGCATTTGAAAAAATTCATTCATTTGCCAAACTTTTAATTTGCGTTGCTATTGCCATTATTGTATATTTTATTGTGCAGATTGAACACGTAGATATTCTTGCACATATTATGATCGGCTGGGATACTTTTAGCTTATGTCTCATCACAATGGAATGGATAACTTTTATGATCACTACTTCGCAAGATATTCGCAAACAGGCTAAGGTGCAGGATTCTAGCAGGTCGCTGATTTTTTTTATTATTTTAATTGCTACGCTTGCAAGTTTTATGGCTGTTTTATTATTGGTGGTTACCAAACAAAAATTTAAACTTGCAGAAAGCTCTCATCTTATTATCGCTCTTGCAGGAATGGTCCTTTCATGGTTTTTAATTCAAACCATTTTTACCTTGCGATATGCGCATATATTTTATGGTAATGATAAAGATAATCCCACCAACCATGCCGGCGGCCTTGAATTTCCCGGTGATAAAAAACCCGATTACAGAGACTTTGCATATTTTTCTTTTGTATTGGGAATGACCTTCCAGGTTTCGGATGTGGAAATTTCTTCCAAGCCTTTACGAAGATTGGCAATGTGGCACGGGCTTTTATCTTTCGGCTACAACACAGTAATGATAGCGCTTACCATTAATGTAATTGCGGGTTTTGGATAACCACAACCCTTCCGATAGCTATCGGATCCCCGAAGGGTAAAATATTTTTAGAAAATAATATTTAAAATTTCATAAACTTTTCTGTTCCCCCTTCCGGGGTTTGGGGGGCTTTTAAAAAATCGCTCGTATCGTTGCCGTTCCCGTATGAATTGTATGTGTGTTTCCGGGTTTTCTTCCTTCATATTGCAGGTTCACTTCTATGTTTCCAACCAATCTTTTTGTAAGCTCTACATTCCATAAATAATTTTTGCCGGGCAATAAACCATCCAGCAAAATATAGCCTGCTGCACTGTTGGCGCTGCCTCCGTTACCTCCATTAAAACTTATGTTATTAAAAGAAAATTTTGCATTCAGCGTTCCGTTGGATAAAACATTATACCTTAATTCAGCTGCTATTGCATTATTAATAGCCTTCTCCATAAAACCAATTTTATTTTGTTTTACATCGTACGTATAAATGAAACTTATACGTAAGTTACTTTTATAAATATAACTTACCGATGGTTCGGTACTTACTTCATTGATGTGATAATTTCTGTTTTCAAATGAAGAATTGATTAATTGATTCAATCCGTATTTGTTTGTAAAAGATGTAGCAATAGAACGGTTAAGGTTCCATCTGCCTTTTAATGTAAGGTCTCTTAATTTATTGCTTTCAAAACCATAACTCAGCAAAGCCTTGCTGGTATTGAGCCGGTGCGTAACATCAATTCCCCACTTTACACTTTTACGATTAAAGTATATTGTGTTTGATAAAAAAGAAGTGAGCGATATTAAAGTAGTATCAATTAAATTTTTACTGAACGGATTAAATTCAACTGATTTATTTCCTGCCAAATCTTTTTTATTTATTTGCAAAGAAGAATTGGCGCTGAAACGATTTATAAACTTTATAAATTTATTTGACACTGTATTTTTAATAACCGCAGCTGGATTAATATTTACATTATAATTAAACTGCAAATAATTTGCTTTTACATATTTATTGGTAGGTGTTAAAACGCGTATCCATGTTTTTTGATCAGGATAAATGGCTACTTCAAATTCATTTAATTGAGGAATGCCATCGCCATTATAATCGTTCCATGTATAATAACCCAAAGGCGCAGGAACCTGTATGTAAGTATATTCTGTCTTTTGTTCCTGCCCCGATCCGAGTTCGTACAAAACGCTTCCTTCTACCAATCCTTTCCATTCATGAACTGCGTACTCTGCCCGTCCCAACAGGCTTTGATCGCTTTTTTCATTGGTAATTCCTGCATTGGTTACATCCAGTTTTCTATAAGTAATATTTAATTTCAATTGATGATTTTCATTTTTTAAAAGCTCTGTAATCAGGCTTACGTTCTGGCTTTTATCTTCCGTAATTAAATTTTTTTGAAATGGAATTTTGTTGGTTCTGGTAAAATAAGTAATGCCCCACCGGTTTAGCTTTTTTTCTGATGATTTTATATAAACCTGCCAAAGATTAAATGCAAAACTTAATGGCGAAAGTGTGTCATATTGTTTTAAAAGCTGCTGATTATTTTCAGAAGAGAAGCTGCCGCCAATTGTTATTTCTTTTAATGAAGCAAACGTTTTTGAAACATCAATTGAAGGGCGTATGTAAGAACCTTTTTGAATGCTGCTTTTCACATGAGTGATATAAAATTTATCCGCAATTTTCCATCCTTTAAAAAGCATAAAGTGCTCAATAGAATTTCTGATGCCATTATAATTATCGCTACGATTATAATTTGTCAATTCATAATGCACATAATTATTTTTAGCATCATGCAATTGCAAAGAGCCGGTTAATAAATTTTCTGTTGCAGCCGGCGCATCAAAAGGCAAGCCCCAATCACGATTGAACTCTACATTACGCAATCTTTCAATCGGCTTAAAACGATCCTGAACATATTCATAAATAACGCTGCTTTGCAACGTAAGGTCTTTTTGAAAATTGCGAAATATTTTTTGTTCGTTAGTAAATTCAAATTTTCCTGCAAGACCATTGTCTTTATTTTTATCTTTTAATGAAAAAGTGTTTGCGTCATAATTACTAAGCGCCATTTCAGTTTTTATATACGATTTATCATTGATAAAATACTGAGCGCCCACACTTATGAGTTGTTGTTTTTTGGGAGCAACTAATAAAATCACCGGCTCCCAATCGCCCTGTGGAAGCCCGTTTACAGGCTGCACCCACATAAATACCTGCCCGTTGGCATTGCCCGTTGCCTGCACATAATTTCCTTTTCCTAAACCTACATTAGTAAAAGAAAGATTGTATAACGCATCATTTTTATTTACCGAATAAACATACACCGAATCATGAATGTTGTTATATACGGTATCAATTTTTTTATACAAAATTTTATTTACAGAAAAAGTATCGGCAACTGCATCGGGATAAAAAGCGCTGTCTGTTTTATTTCCTATTTGAGAAAGAAATTGTTTTTGATCGGTGGTGAGCGATTGGTTAATGGAAGTATTTTTTGCATCCACATTAGAATAAGCGCCAATATTTATTTTTAATTTTTTATTAATATTCATTTCATCACTGGCATATAAAAGTGAATTAAGAAAATTGCGGTCGCTGTATTCAAACTCCACTTGTATCCTGCTGTCTTTTGTAATTAAGCGTTTAGCCGTGAACGTTAGTTCGGCGGTATTGTAATCAATTATATAATCCTGATCTTCACCACGGGTGAGCAATTGTCCGTCAATAAATACTTTTTCTGTACCGGCAAGCACTGTAAAAAATAATTCACCATTAGCCCCTGAAAGCCGGTATGGGCCCTGATCTCCTTCAATTGGCGTAATTACATTTCTGTTAAATTTCCCTTTGGCAATAGCGCCGCTCAGCAGCAAAGAGTTGGTTGTATTGCTGCCAATTTTATTATCGGTTGTAAATGATGCGCCCTGCAATCTTGTATAAAATTTTAAAAAATAATTCTGGTTTTGCCGTATGTCAATATCGCCGAAGCTGGCTTGCCATCCGTGTTTTTTTACTTGCATCAATATCCTGTCAAAGTCGTGAAGGCTTTGTGTATTTCCCTGCGGCTGAATGGGAATATTATTATCGCTGATAGCGGCATTCAGTTCGAGACTGTCGCCGATATATCCATTCAGTTGCAAGTTTAATGTTGAATTTACAACTGCATCCTGGCTATTGCCGAATGATATGCCGCGTCCAATACTCCCGTTGTATGTTATGTTTCCAAAATCAATCACTTTATTATTTTGCGGCGCATTATTTTTAAAAACAAAAGGATGTTCTTTTTCAAAATTAAAACGTATGCTATCGTAATTAAAATGCTGAAATGTATTATTTAACCTGAAAGGAAAAACGCGATAAGTAATGTAAACGCTGTCTGGCAAATGCTTTGCGGTAAATATTATCAATGCATTTACATAATCCACATGAAAAGAATCGTTTGAAATACCTTCTGCAAAAACAGTGTTGGGAATGACGCTGCTGCTATCAAAATGAACCGGATTTGTTTTTATAAAAATATATTTTTTTCTCAGGTTGGATAAATGTGCCGGACTAATTTGTGAAAATGCACACTGAATAAACAGCAAAAAAATAAATACAAAATATATTCTCGCGGAATTCAATTAGTTCGGATTTTTAGAATTGCTAAAATTAATACTTATGATTGGAAGTTGAATAGCATGACTGCTGTTTTGAATTTTGAAAGAATAATGCAATTCATTTAACGATAAAAAACAGGAGAATGGTATAATTGTTTTTGAAAAAAATAATAACTATTGGTGATGCACTTTGTTCCACGTTATTCGTCTTCCAACAATTATTTTAAATACCAATGCATCTGCAGCCTGTGTTAATCCCCAGCCTGGGCCAAAATTTATTTCCCATTCGGGATCAATGTAAAGATCGGCAACCGCAAAAAGCGCATGATTTTCTTCGTTCAACGGTGAAATTTTATCTATCGGGCCGGTATCTCCATAATATTCTAATCCGATACCGAATTTATTAAAGCTATAAGAGGTTTTTAAGTTGGGCTCAAACGATGGCGTGTGATCGCTTGTGCCTTTTAATGCAATTCCAAGTGTAGGATTGAAAGAAATGTAAACCTTATTAAATTGTTTATCTATAATGGGTCTTATTTCGATGCTCCAGGTTTCTTCCGAATAGAAGCGGCTCTGAAAGCCAATTTCGGTGGAAAGACTTACTCCTACCGGCCAATTCCATTTATCCGGAACCCGTATCCTGGGGCGAATATGCGAGCCTACATATTTATAACCGAACCGGCTTGTATAATTTGTAAAAAAATAAAAACCAATTTCAAAATTCGAAGTAATTCCTTGTGTAATTTCGAGTGTTTCGTGTAGTGCATGATTACTGGGACGCACATTATCAACTATATTTTTTTCTCCGGTAAAAGTATAATTGCTGTGAAGCTCAAACATGGCGCTGCCTTTTGTTTGCGTGGAGGAGCCATACACCTGTATTTCATAATTATCCTGCGCCGATGCTTTGATAAAAGATAATAACACAAAAAAAATGAAATAAATTTTCATTGGATAAAGTAACGAAACAAACTATCAATCATTTCTTTAATTTCTCATGCAAAGCAAGCACCTGCGGAATAAGCATTTGCTGCTCATTATTGATTATAACGGTGTCGCATAAACGAAGTTTTGCTTCTTCATCCATTTGTTGCTTCATTCGTGCACGCACTTGTTCAGCAGAAATATTATCGCGTTGCATTGCCCTTTTTATCCTGAGATTTTCAGGAGCCTGTACGCCGATAACATAATCCAGCTCTTTATTGGAACCGCTTTCAAAAATTAATGCCGCTTCTTTTATAACATAAGGAGCATTTTGTTTTTGCATCCAGCCTAATGCATCTTTAATAGTTGCCGGATGCACCAATGAATTGAGCAATTGTAATTTTTCGGCGTCATTAAAAACAATATCAGATAAATATTTT
>JAICZH010000144.1 GCA_025933775.1 Chitinophagaceae bacterium | reverse complement strand
GTTTCAACCAACCCTGCGGCTTTTACAGCTGCTACTAAAGTGGTGTGGTCTTTTGAATTTACTGCATATTCAATTATGTTTTTGGTGGGATACATGGCAGCGACGCCTACCATAACGGTTTTATACATTTGTGCAAACGTGGAAGACGTTGCAAATACTGTAAGAATAAATAATCCTAATAATTTAATTGTTTTCATTTTATAATTTTTTGTTTCATTCATTTACGTTTTTTGAGTGGGAATGGATTTTTAATAAAAAAATTTATAACGGGTACGCCTATACGAAAAAATATTCAATCGAAAATAAATGGGATTTAAAAAAAAATAAAAAAGAAAATTGAATCAGATTTTTGCGATTACATACATCTGATCCATAGTAGGAGTGGGGCTGCCACCGGCTTTTTCAAGCGTGATGGCAAATGCCTGTACGTTGCCAAACGATTTCATTTTTTGTATATGATACATTCCTTTTTCAGTGGTAATCATGCCGCCGCTCACAGGCTTACCGTCTATTATAGCCCAAAGCTGGTATTGTTTTCCTTCGGGTGTTGCAGGAAGATTGGTTGGATCAACATATACCTCGCCGGTATTTTTCATCCAATAAATTTTTGCTAATGCATCGGGTGCATGAGGAGTTCCTTTTAATACAACGGGCAATGCATTTTTATCGCTTACAACATTAAGCTCGTTTTTCATAGTTGTATTCGCCTGTTGATTTTCTTTTATTTTTTGTTGTGCAACCTGCAATTCATTGGTTGCGTTTTTATATTTAGAATAATAGGAATAGTTCAGAATGATACTTCCTATTAATAAAATAATTATTGCGGCAGCAGCAAATTTAAGAAACAGAGGTATGCGATATATTTTTTGTACGCTGGGTTCTTTAGCAGAATTTGTATTATAAAAATCGCTCTGAATATTTTTATTATCGTTGTTTTTTATTTGTGAAATTATTTTATCTTTTATAAATGCAGGTGGCTCCTTTGAATATGATTGAGCATACGATTCTAGAGATATTTCTATTGCCCCGAGTTCCTGTTTTACTTCAGGATATTGTTTAATGCTTTCTTCTACCTGCAAAGTTTCTTCTGGAGAAGTTAATCCCATAGCATATAGCTCAAGTAAACCGGATGATATGATGTTTTCTTTATTCAATCTATTTTAAAACTTTTCTTAATTCAATAATTGCCGCTCTCATTCTCGTTTTTACGGTTCCTAACGGAATACCTAAATTTTTTGATATTTCTTCCTGGGTAAGGCCGCCGAAATATGCAAGGTCTATAATCTGTTTTTGATCGTTTTTTAGAAGGGCTAAATGGTTTCGTATTCCTAACGCATCAAAGCTTTCAGCAGCATTCATTTTATCGCTGATGTTATTTACGGCGTTCTCAGAATTTTGGATTTTAGCCTGCTTCTTATATCCTTTGCTTCTGATAATATCTATTGTTAAGTTTCTTGTAATGTTCAGCATCCATGTAAAAAGCCTTCCCTTGAGCTTATCATAATTGGAAAAATTATTCCAGATTTTTATGAATGCTTCCTGCAACACATCTTCGGCAAGGTTTTCATTTTCGAGCATTTTATAAATAACTCCATACAATACCGCAGAATAATTATCATATAAATATGCAAATGCAGTTTCGTCTCTTTTTTTCAAAAGGTATACCAGTTCTTCCTCGCTATATTTTTTTATTTCCTGCAAAAAATTTATATAATAAATGAAAAAAAATCTGGATTAAAAAGGAAAAATAAAGATATGCTTTTTACAATTACTGCTTTTTTTTAAAAATAGTTGCAAAGAAAATTATAAAATAACCGGCTTGTATTTTTTATTTTTCGAAATAACAAACGCTGCCACCCACCCAGTCTTTATCCATGTTATATCTTACTCCTATCATTTTTCCTTTGCTAAGCCGGGCAAGATTGGTTACTGCAACGGGCCTTTCCATCTCATCTTTCCAGAAATAAAAAATTCGTATTTCCGCTTTGGCAGGCACATTGGGCGTTTTAATAACATCAGCATATTTTACTTTTCGTTGCAATATCCAATTTTCAGGATGGGTTATTTTATCAATATCATCTTTGGTAACATCAATAATTACACCTTGCCCTGCAAAAGAAAATAAAGGTTTCAAAACGAAATTTTCAAGATCGCCGGGCAATTGTTTTACTTCATTAAGAAAAAAAGTTTCAGGCACATACGGATGATGTATGAATGGTAATAAAAATTTACTGATGCGGTAAAACCAGTTGGGATGCGGAGTCCATTCTACATCGAGCGGTTGGGTAATATCCACAACTTTACCAAGATTTTTTTTTACCTGTGCCAGTTCATCAAAAATAATGCGGTTATAAATTCTTTTTACTTCAATTTTTTTTTCATCTTTTTTATAAAATAGTTTTTTCCCTTCCTGTATTAATTCCGTAAGACACACAATAGGAATATGTAAATAATCCTGTGTGCAATAAAAATCAATTCTTGTTTTTTGCTCATGTGGTTTTATTTCAAGCAAAATAACATTTTCAGGATTGTGATCGCCTACAATTATTTCTTTCAAAAATTTCGTGTATGCGTCAACGTTATATCCATTTAAGTAATTGCTGAAACCCGATGGAATTTCAAAATGTTTTTCAAGAACCTGTGGATAATATATTTGAAATCCAAATAAAGAAGGAAAGCCCTGCATTTCTATAAGCTGGGGTTCTAATTCACCTTTTTCATTTTCACAAATTCCAAAATCAAAAGCAATAAAATGAGAATAATCATTTTCGCCTGGCACATTTTCATTTGCCGGAATGGCGCGATCAGTAAGGGTTTTAAAGCCCGGTTCCTTTATAAAATCAACGATAGCTTCACAGGCATCTATCATTTTTTTTGTAAAATCTTTGGGAACAAATAGGGGTGTTTCTGCAATACGAAAAACAATATCGCCCGGATGTTTGCTATCAAGTTCTTTTAGGAAACCGGTATATTTTGTATGCGAAAAATTTTTGTTGAATTGTTCTCTTAACGCAGGTATCATGTCATTTTATTTTTCCTGAAACAATAAATGAAAGATAAGAAAATTAAAAATGGTTTTTTGAGAACAATAAAAAATTGATTTAAACAGAAACGGGTTGAAGACTATTGAGCGCAATATTTAAGAAGTTGGGAAGTATGTGCGAATACGTCCATAAAATTTTATCAGGATCATTTAATTGCTCAATCATAGATTTCCATTTTTCTTCTCCATAATTTTTTATAACTGTTTTCTTTTTTTCTTCCGTTTGCAAATACATACTCATACCGATTGCGTCTGCTTCCGGATGAAATTGAGTGCCTATAAAATAATCATTGAAACGCATGGCCATAATCGCTCTTTCAAAAGGCACATGCGGCCTGTCTTTTTCAATGCATAAAATTTTAGCGCCTTTATACAGCACATTCATTTTTGGCTCAATCACCTGGTAATCCCGGCTGTCAACAGCATAGAAGGGATCGGGCATTCCATCAAATACTGGTTCATCCTTCCCATCTTCTAAAATATAAATGGGGAAAACGCCAAACGATGTTGATTTTCGTTCGCATACTTTTGCAAGTTGCCAATACCTGCATACCAATTGAAAAGAATGGCAAATAAAAAAAATATATTTCTTTCGAAATTTTGTTTCATCTGTATTCCATTCTTCTACTTCATTAAGCCAATTAAAATAAACGTTTTCCCACGCTGAACCTTCGCTCTCGAGCGGGCTTCCGGGGCCGCCGGAACTTATATATACATCGTAACTTAAATCGGGAACTTCGTTTTTTAAACGTACATCAAACTCATGCAACTCAATATTTAGTTGATTGTTTCCGCCAAAGTGTTTGATGATTTCACGAAGGCATCTCATGCCCTGGTTTTCTTTGCCTTCATACAAATCTAAAATGGCGATGCGGAAGTTTTGCTTTTCATTCCAATTCATCATGCAAAGATAAATTATTTACAAAATGCGAAATATAATAACAAAGAATGGAATGATTGTTTCAAAAAATTTTTATGAAAGTATCTGAAAAGGCAAAAATGAATATGGGTCTATCGAAAGTATTTTTTCAAATTCCATGTATTGCTCGCCTAGCTCCAGCTCTATAAAAGAATCGCCTTCACGAATTTCCCATAAATACAATTTTTTATTTGCGGCATATTGATTAAAAATTTCGGGAAGCATCACGGGAAGCAATCCATTCCAGCAGGCCACTTCCAGTTTTTCTTTTTCGCTGAGGTGATTATAGCTAAGCCCATCGCTGGTTTCACAAAAATTTCCGGAAGTAAAACTGGTTCCTGTAACTAATAAAATTTCTTGTTGTGTAGTATTAGTTTCCATAATCTTTATTTTAACTTTTTTAAATATAAGACTCGTAAATCTGTTTTTGCTTTATCGTTTCTCACAAAATATTCTGTTAAATACTTTGAGCTGATAAACCGAAAAATAAAGGATTATGCTAAAAAATTACCGGCCGGATATTTTCGTGTATGCGTTGCCGTTAATTGAGTAAGCTAAATAGATTTTCAAAAAGATGATGGGAAAAAGAGGTTCTTGTAGGCCATAAAAGTAGAGAACATTTTTTTTATTTGCAAGAAGGAAGAAAAATTATAGTAGAAGTACTTGAATGAAAAAAATTATATATCAAGTAAAATTGAAAGATTTGAT
>JAICZH010000150.1 GCA_025933775.1 Chitinophagaceae bacterium | reverse complement strand
ACTTTTTTCTTAAATTTTTTATTTTCGGTAAACATGCAGCAGATGCCTCTTACAATCATTTTTATTTTTACACCGACTCTCGCCGCTTCGTATAATTTTATAATAAGTTCTTCATCACTCAGCGAATTTAATTTTAAAATAATGGATGCATGTTTTCCTTCGAGCGCTGTTTTTATTTCTTTGTCAATAAGTGTATTCAACTGTTTTCGCATTGACACAGGGCTTACAATTAATCTTTTGCATGCTTTAACCGGTTGAATATTTTTAGGATTTTCGAGGTAAGTAAAAACCCGGTTTACATCGGCCATGATATGCCTGTCGCTGGTGAGCAGGCAATGATCGCCGTAAACTTTTGCCGTTTTTTCATTGAGGTTTCCGGTGCTTACAAAACCATAATGAATAATATTATTATTTATTCTTTTTTTTATGAGGCAAAGTTTTGCATGCACTTTTAAATTGGAAGGCCCGATAAAAACTTTCACGCCGGCTTCTTCCAATCTTTCTTTCCATTCAAGATTGGCCTCTTCATCAAACCTGGCACGCAACTCAAGAATAACCGTTACAGATTTGCCATTGCGCACAGCATTGGTTAGCGCATTAATAATATTAGAACCTGTAGCCAAACGGTAGCACGTTAATTTAATGCTTACAACATCCGGCGCTATGGCGGCTTCTATCAATAATTCAATTAACGAATCGAATGAATGATATGGAAAATTGAGCAGCACGTCTCTTTCTAAAATTACTTTTGTAACGCTATTTGCACTTTGCAATAACGGGTGAATGAAAGGTTTTTTTCTAAGATTTTTTCTTTCAAAAACCAAATCAGGAAAATCCATGAAGTCTTTAAAATTATGAATGCGCCCGCTGGATTGAATATTATCTTTATTGGATAAGCCTAATCTTTTAATAAGATAATTTAAAAGCAGGCTGTCAATTTCTTTATCAAAAATAAAGCGTACCGGTTTTCCTTTTTTTCGGTTTTTTAAACCCTTTAATATTTTTTGGATGAGCGAAGTAGATACGTCATTATCAATGTCAATCTCTGCATCCCTCGTTACTTTTATAATGCTCGATGAGAAAGAATTGTAACCGAAATAAGAAAAAATATTGGGCAGGCAAAAACGTATCACATCTTCCAATAAAATAATGTAATTGCCTTCGGCTGTTGATGGAAGAATTATAAATCGCGGAAGCCTTGCCGGCACAGATACTAAAGCAAATCGCGAAGGAATGCTTTCATCCTGCCTCGAAAGTTTGCAGGCGAGATAAATGGATTTATCATTGAGCGTGGGAAAAGATTGAATATTTTCAATCATCAGCGGAACAATATTGCTTCGCACGCTTTCATTAAAAAAATCGAAAACAAATTTTTGCTGTTCTTTATTGAGCTGCTTTTCTGTTATTAAAAAAATTTTTTGTTTTTTAAGCTCATCAAGAATGTAGGCCCATGTACGATTGAACTGGTTTTGCTGCGCAGTAACTTTTGTATTAATTTCTTCAAGAATTATTTCCGGTGCTTGTTCCAGATGCATATTGGCTTTGCTTCCTAATTCTATCATGCGTTTTAAAGTAGCCACACGTACCCTGAAAAACTCGTCCAGATTGTTTGAAAAAATCCCGAGGAAACGGATTCTTTCGCGAAGCGGAACGGTTTCATCTCCGGCTTCCTGCAGCACTCTTCCATTAAAAGAAAGCCAGCTTATATCACGTACTATAATTCTGCGTTTATCCATGACCGTTAGTATCTATACTTTTTTCATTTTTTCAATAATATTCGTTGTTGAAAAGCCTTGCTGCAAGGGAATAATTTCCACTTTACCTCCGTTTGAAGTTACTTCATCTGCGCCAACAATATTTTGTAAAGTATAATCACCGCCTTTAATTAAAACATCCGGCATTATTTTTTTAATAAGATTAATTGGCGTGTCTTCATCAAAAATAATAACAGCATCCACCATTATCAAAGATGCGAGAATTAATGAGCGGGAGTGTTCATTAGTAATTGGCCTGTCGTTTCCTTTCAATCTCTTTACTGAGTTATCGCTGTTTACGCCCACAATTAATACATCTGCAAATGTAGCTGCCTGCGATAAAATTTTTATATGTCCTTCATGCAAAATATCAAAAACGCCGTTGGTAAATGCAATTGTTTTATTAATTAATCGCCACCATTTTATTTGTGATTGTAAGCGATCAGGAGTAAAAATTCTTTCATTTATTTTATTGCTTTGTTTCATTTTTTTTTCTGTTAGTATAAATTAATAAACCAAAACTTATCAATCCTACCACAATTATTATGGCTGTAGTGGCGCCCCATATCAGCCATCCGAAAGATATGTTATCAATTGAATAAATAAGCAACACTTGCTGAATGGCGATAGGGAAAGCGCCAATGCCGCCCGGGGCAACAATCATAGCAAGCGTAGCGAGTGAAAGAACGCTTAAACCCGCAGCAACACCAAGCCCTGACGTGGCTTGTAGCGCATGGAAGCCAATGATTATTTCAAGCAGGTACATACTCCATATAAAAACGGAATGCAATAAAAATGCTCTTCTTTTTTTTAGCCGGATAATAGATAAAAAACCTTCTTTTAAGCCGATATGAATTCGCTTTGCTTTTATAACATGCTTATTGTTTCCATATTTTGTAAATATCCATCTTCCGATAAAAAATATTATAAGGCTAAGCAAAAATAATCCAGATAATATTTCCCATAATGGGAAATTCGCATTTTTATGCGTTATATTTTCAATGCTTTTTTTTATAAAATCGCTAACGGTATTTATTTGAATAAGTATGGTAAAAATAATCACGAGAAAATAACAGAAAAGATCAAATATTCGCTCAATTAAAATGGTGCCGATTAATTTGTTTACAGGAATTTTTTCGTAACGGCTTAGTAAAGTGCATCGCAGTATTTCACCGGCGCGTGGTAAAAAAGTATTGGCGAAATAGCCACACATTACCGAATAAAATGTATTGGCAGTAGATGGATGATAACCCAGTGGCTCTATCATTATTTTCCATCGCATTGCCCGGCTGATGTGGCTGAGAAGGGCAACAATTAAAATGGGAATAATTACTACGTATCTCGCATGAATTAAAGATTCACGAAACTGCACCAGCTCTAAAGACGTCATTCTGCTGAATTGCCACCACGTAAGGAAAATGCCTATTCCCAAAAAAAGAAGATATTGTAAAATGGCAAAGATTTTTTTCCTCATACAGGTTACAAGATAATAAACACAATTTACATTAACCCTTTATGAAAACATTGTCAATTAATCTTACATTGTTTAAATAAGCGGCAATTAAAAGTACAGCATCATGAAATGTATTACCAGTAATTGTTGTAAGATTTTTATTGGCCAGCTCAAGATAATCCACTTTAAAACCTTTACTTTCCAATTTTACAATGGCTTTATTTTTTAATTGTATAAAATTTTCTAGCTGCAGATTTTTTTTAATTGAGATTAATGTTTTATATAATTGAGCGGCTAATTTTTTTTCTTCTTCAGTAAGCCGTAAGTTTCGGCTGCTCATCGCAAGCCCGCTCGCCTCGCGAAGTACAGGGCAAATCATTACCTTAATATTTTTATTCATAATGCTGATCAGTTTTTTTATAATCAGGCATTGCTGGTAATCTTTTTGCCCAAGAAATAAATAATCAGCATCTACAATGTTTAATAATTTTTCCATAATCAAACATACGCCCTGAAAATGACCCGGCCTGAATTTTCCTTCTAACACTTCTTCAAGATAACCGAGATGAAAATGCCTGTTCATGAATTTTTTATCTGGATACATTTCATTTTCTGAAGGCATAAATAAAATATCGCATCCGTTTTCTTCAAGCAATAAAATATCTTTTTCAATCGTTGATGGATATTTTATAAAATCTTCGCGGTTATTGAACTGAACAGGATTTACAAATATGCTGCAAATACATACATCCGTATTTTTTTTACATTGATGAATCAAAGACAAATGACCTGTATGCAATGCACCCATGGTGGGCACAAAACCTGTTGAGAGCTTTTGTTTTTTTATTTTATCAAGATGT
>JAICZH010000037.1 GCA_025933775.1 Chitinophagaceae bacterium | reverse complement strand
GCAATTCTCCATGTGCTCTGCATCAATAATGCAACCATCTGCTGCTAATGTATTTTTTAAAAAAGAGCTGGTAATTTTTGCCGGAGGCAACATGCGTGCACGGCTGTAAACTCTTTTGGTATTGTCGAAAAAATTAAAAGGAGGAAGATCTCTTGTCAATGCAAGGTTGGCTTCAAAAAAAGAAGATATGTTTCCAATGTCTGTCCAGTAACCATCGTATTGATAGCTGAATACTTTATGATCTTTTATAGAATGAGGAATAATTTCTTTACCAAAATCAGTAGCTTCTTTTACCTGGTCTTGCAGCAATTCAAATAATACTTCTCTTTTAAAAAGATAAATACCCATAGAAGCCAAATAATTTCTTCCCATACTTTGCATAGATTCACCGGTGTCGCTTATCCAGTCGGGCAATTTATCATAGCCCGGTTTTTCTATAAATGAAGTAATCCGGTGATCTTCATCCGATTTTAAAATTCCAAATTCGGTTGCTTCTTTTTCTGTAACAGGAATTGTGGCAATAGTAATGTCGGCGCCATTTTTTTCATGTGTGCGAAACATATTTCCAAAATCCATTTGATACAATTGATCGCCGGAAAGAATGAGCACATGATTAAATTCATTGTTCTTAACGTGGCGCAATGATTGTCGCACTGCATCCGCAGTTCCTTGAAACCATTTGGGATTATCGGGCGTTTGCTCTGCAGCCATAATATCAACAAATCCGCTGCTGAATGCGCTGAATTGATAGGCATTTTTTATGTGCTTATTTAATGAAGCCGAATTATATTGCGTAAGCACAAACATGCGGGTAATATCGCTGTTGATGCAGTTTGAAATAGGAATATCAATAAGCCGGTATTTGCCTGCAATAGGCACTGCTGGCTTGCTTCGGCTGGCTGTAAGCGGATACAATCTTGTGCCTGCTCCTCCGCCAAGTATTACTGCTACTAATGATTTACTGATCCACATAAGTATAAGTTTAAAGTTTTAGAGTTTGTAAGTGTATAAGTATTTCTTAAAAGGAAGTATCAATTGTAAACACAAACATAAACAATATGAAGACAATTTAGCGAAAACAAATAGTAGTAAAAAAAGAAGCGCAGTATAGGATAAATGAAATATTTTTTTTAATTTTCTTTTTATCATTATTAAAAAATACCGTATTGGTGCGAATGCTTTCTGGCATTAGGTTTCACACTTTTTAGCAATTTGCTTATGAAGGAAGATCTCTTGCAATATTTATGGAAATTTCAATACTTTAATAAAAGTGAGTTGCTCACTTCATCGGGCGAAATAATTCAAATAATACATCCCGGAATTTATAACACCAACCAGGGACCTGATTTTACAGATGCAAAAATAAAAATAGGAAAAACATTGTGGGCAGGTAATGTTGAGCTTCACATTAATGCATCCGGATGGAACATACATCATCACAATGCAGATTCCAATTTTAATAATGTAATTCTTCATGTGGTATGGAACAATGATGCCTTGATAAAAGATGTAAACGGAAATGAATTGCCAACGCTTGAATTAAAAAACAGGGTTTCAAAATTATTGCTGGAAAAATATCAATCGCTGATGGGCTCATCGCATTTTATTGCTTGTGAAAATCTTGTTCACAATGTAAATGAACTTACACTTTCCAATTGGAAACAACGGCTTGTTGCAGAAAGATTAATTTCAAAATCAAAAAAAATATTTTCGATTTTACAAGAAACCAATTTTCATTGGGAAGAAACTTTCTGGCAATTGATTGCTGCTAATTTTGGATTAAAAGTAAACAGTGATTTGTTTCAACAAATAGCAAACCGCTTGCCGGTAGCGGTTTTGGCAAAACATAAAAATAATATTTTACAAACGGAAGCATTGCTTTTTGGAATAGCTGGGTTATTAAATAATTCATTCAGCGAAAAATATCCTTTGCTTTTGCAAAAAGAATTTTCATTTTATAAAAAGAAATATCATTTAAAAATTATTGATGGCAGTTTGTCTTTTTTAAGAATGCGCCCCGCTAATTTTCCAACCATCAGGCTGGCACAACTCGCCATGCTTATTTGTGAAAGCGAACATTTGTTTTCAAAAATAAAAGATGCATCTTCATTGCAAAGCGTAAAAAAAATGTTTGCCGTTACTGCAAATGATTACTGGCATTATCATTACAGGTTTGACGAAGAAAGTGATTATAAAATAAAAACTTTAGGAAGGCAAATGATTGATAATATTATCATCAACACCGTTGTGCCAGTAGTGTTTGCTTACGGCTTACATCACAATGAAACTATTTATAAAATCAAATCCATTCAATGGCTTGAAGAAATTGCCTCAGAAAAAAATAATATAACAAAAGGATTTGAAAGTTTACATTTTGCAAACCAAAACGCATTTGATTCACAATTCTTCATTCAACTTAAAAATGAATATTGCAATAAAAAACTTTGCCTTAATTGCGCTATTGGAAATTCGTTATTGAAAAGAGATTAGCAGATAATTTTAAATTATTTTATTGCAAATTGTTATAAAGTTTTCTTAAATCTAAATCATCCAAACCGTCTAAACTTTTTTAAACCATCACCTCCATTTATAATTTATTATCACATCAATATCGGGATGAACGCTTTTCATAACCGGGCAATTGTTGCCGGTATTTTCTAAAATTTTTTGATCTCTTTCGCTTCCATTTGCGGGCAAAGTAACTTCTATTTCAATCTTTCCAACCCTGCGTGGATTGTCAATCATGTGCTTGGTAACAGATGCTTTTGAATTAATAATATCTACTCCTAAATCATCCGACTTTATTGCCATTGTAGTAAGCATGCAGGTTGCCAGTGAAACACATAACAAATCAGTTGGTGAAAACTTTTCACCTTTGCCACGATTGTCTGTCGGCGCATCACTTTCTATGATTGTTTTGCTTTGAATGTGCTCAGCCTCGCAGCGCAAATTTCCCGTATATGTTATTGAAGCGGTCATTATGTATTTTTGTATAAATTTACATCAGCAATAATAATTACATGCGAAAAATATTTTTTATAATTTTTATTATATCATTTTCTTTTAGCACTTCTGCGCAACAATCCAAAAAGCAAAGGCAGAAAGAAAAAAGAGCGCGGATCAACAACATGATTAAAGAAGAAGAAGAAGGAGTGATTGCTTATAAATCCAGTTTTCTTTTTGGAGCAAAATTAATTAACGATGGCTACGGAATTTTCTTTGAGCTTGGCCATGCCAGTTCAGTAAAAAAAGCAACTTTATACCAGCTTGAAATAAGCGAGCGCAAAGCAATTAAAGAAGATAAGCAAAGCAATGCTTTTATAAATTCTGCGCCTTTTATTTATGGCAAAGAAAACTTTTTTTACCCGGTAAAGCTTGGCATAATGCAACAAATTCTTTTAGGAAATAAATCAAATAAAAACGGCGTAAGCGTAACTGCAAATTATGGTGGTGGATTATCAATGGCCTTATTAAGGCCTTATTATGTACAGGTTCAAAAAGGAAATGATTATGTGTATGTAAAATATAATTCGCCCGATAGCGCTTTATTTTTAAATGGACCAATCATTGGCGGCCCCACCTTCAGTAAGGGCTGGAGCGATATGACCGTAACGCCGGGCTTATATGCAAAGACCGCTTTACGATTTGATTATGGAAGTTATAACGAAATTATTTCTGCAATTGAAGTAGGCATCACCGGCGAATATTATACAAAAAAAATTCCGATACTGTTACAAACTCCCGAGAAACAATTTTTCTTTAGCGGTTATGTTTCTATTCTATTTGGTAAAAGAAAATAATTTTTTTCTTAGTTTATTATCAAAAAAGAAAATCAACTTTTAAGCGTGCAACATTTATGAATGAAGAAATTATAGAACCGGCATTACAATCAAAAAAACCTTCATGGCTTCGCGTACGGTTGCCCATTGGTGAAGAATATAAACATGTAAGAAATGTAGTTGATACGCATAAGTTGCATACCATTTGCGAAAGTGGCAATTGCCCAAACATGGGCGAATGCTGGGGCGAAGGCACGGCAACATTTATGATACTTGGAAACATTTGTACAAGAAGTTGCGGCTTCTGCGCTGTGGCAACAGGCCGCCCGCTTGCAGTTGATTGGGATGAACCGCAGCGTGTTGCCGAAGCTATTCATTTAATGAAAGTAAAACATGCAGTTATTACTTCTGTTGACAGAGATGAATTGAAAGATGGTGGTGCTGTTATTTGGTACAATACTATTAAGGCAGTATATGCTTTAAATCCATCAACAACTTTAGAAACGCTTATTCCCGATTTTAAAGCAGACAAAGTAAATATTCAACGCATCATTGATGCAGCGCCCAATGTAGTAAGCCACAACATTGAAACGGTCGAGCGTTTAACCCGCACCGTTAGAATACAGGCGAAGTATTGGCGCAGCATGGAAACATTACAAATTTTAAAACAAGGTGGTATGCGCACCAAAAGCGGTATCATGCTCGGATTGGGCGAAGCAAAAGAAGAAGTAATACAAACCATGAATGATCTCAGAGAAAGTAATGTAGATGTAATTACCATTGGCCAATATCTTCAGCCAACAAAAAAACATTTGCCCGTGCAGCGTTTTATACATCCGGATGAATTTGCAGAATTTCGTGAAATTGGCTACCAGCTTGGCTTTGATTATGTAGAAAGCGGCCCATTGGTTCGTTCATCTTATCATTCTGATAAGCATGTAATTGCCGGTTATGGAAAAAATAAATGGATGAATGAAAAGGTGAATTCAAATGTGAATGAATAATTTTTAATTTTGCGTTATGAGCATTGCAGAAAAAATAATTCCACATTATACTTACGATGACCGTGCGCATTGGGAAGATAAATGGGAATTAATAGAAGGCTATCCGATTGCGATGAGCTCCGCACCCGTGCCTCCGCATCAAAGAGCAGCAGCAGAGTTAATAACGGAATTGACCTTGGCGTTGCGAAAATCTTCCTGTAAAAAATGTAAAGTTTATGACTCTTTGGATTATAGAATTGCTAAAGATACCATTTTAATTCCTGATATTTTAATTATTTGGGGTGAGGTAAAGAAAAAATTTTTAGATTTTCCTCCTTCATTAATTGTTGAAATTTTATCGCCCGCAACAGCGCTGAGAGATCGCCATACTAAATATGAATTATACCAGCGACAAGACGTAAAATATTATCTGATTGTAAATGTTGATAAAAAAACTATTGAAGTATTTATTCTTCAAAATGGCAAGTATGTTTTACAGAAAATACAAGATGCTTATACATTTCATTTAAATGATGCCAGCTCTGTATCTCCAGATTTTAAAGAGGTATTTAATTAAGTTTTTAAAATACCTTTCAAAATTATTTCCCTCTGAATGAAAAAAGTTTTATTGATCATTTGTGCCTTCACAATATATTTTACAGCAAATGCACAATTACATTTTACAAATTTAGATTCCTTATACCAACCACTTCCTGCATCAGTACACATTTACAAATCAACTGATAAAATAGACGGCAAACCAAATGTAGTGTACTATGTAATTGCAGATTTAAAAGATAAAAATTTAAAATTTACAGATGATACAACTTATAAAAGAAGATTAACTCCTTTACAATTTTTTGAAAAAGATAATCATCCGTTATTGGTGGTTAACTGTTCATTTTTTTCTTTTGCCACTAATCAGAATTTAAATGTGGTAATTAAAAATGGAAAATTAGTTGGGTATAATGAAAATACTATTTCGGGGAAAGGAAAAGATACATTAACCTATTATCATTCTTTTGACGGCGCTTTCGGAATTTCTAAAAATCGTACTCCAGATGTTGCATGGATATATACTGATTCATTAAAAAAATATCCTTATGCCAGTGAAGAAGCTATTGCATTTATGCATGATTCAGTTGCGCATCCTTCGTTTAATTATTTAGATGAAAAGACTTCTCTTGTAATAGGTGAAGGCGGTGGCTTAAAACATTCTTTTAAAAAATGGAAAATGCAAACTGCAATTGGCGGTGGCCCGGTGTTGGTGCAAAATAATAAAGTACAAATATCAAATAATGAAGAAAGAAAATTTTACGGTAAAGCGATTAAAGATTCACATCCGAGAACAGCAATTGGTTATACAAATGACAATAAAATAATTATTCTTGTTGCAGAAGGAAGAAGCGAAAGCGCATCGGGACTTACTTTGGTACAGGAAGCACAAATATTAAAAGACCTTGGTTGTAAAGAAGCATTAAACCTTGATGGTGGCGGAAGCACGTGCATGTTACTGAATGGAAAAAAAACCAACACTCCATCTGATAAAGAAGGTGAAAGACCGGTTCCTTCTGTTTTTTTGATTGAAAGAAAATAGGTGTCAGGCCACTCAAGCGGCCAGACACCTGTAACTAACGGTAATGGGTATACGAAAATATTTTATTTTAAATTTTTATTCGTGCATTCGTGGCAATCAATTTAAAAATTATATTTCAAATTTATTCCTTCATAATAAGTTGCTTTAAGCGGACCGGGTAGGTATGCATCAGGCAATTGATTTACAAAAACAAAAATTGGATATTGTGTGGATGTGATATTGTCCACACCAAAGTAAACATTTAAATCAAAATGGCCCGAAAGACTATGCTGGTAGCCAATTTTAGCATTTAATAAACTATAAGAAGAAGTTTTATTTAATCCATCAGAGGTAATAGGAAATGCATCCCGGTACAAATAAATTGCATTAGCATACAATCCATATTTTAATGAAATATCCAAACCAACATTTGCATTAAAAGGGCCAACACCTGCAACTTTTTTTCCGTCATAATTAATTGCAGAGTCGCCCCCCGATTTACTTTTAGTATGAAATGTATAATCAATATAATTAAAATCAGAAAAAGTAAAATTTGCAAAAGGCCGAACGGATTGAAAGAAATTATCGGTTGACTGATATGCTGTATATTTTACCAAAAATTCAATTCCTTTATCATCCTGCTTTCCGCCATTGGAAACATAAGTATATAAGGTGCCTGTGCCTGCCTGGTTTAAAACATTTATGGCTGTAAACTTGTGAGAAAATACTGCATCAAAAAATGAAAGCTCATAATATAATTTATTATTTAACAACGAGCCTTTCGTTCCAAACTCAATCTGGTTGCCCATTTCAGGCTTTAAGTTGGTATTTACATCTCCTGTACTTGGAATAAAAAAGTAAGAACTTGTAGGCGCTTTGTATGCACTGCTAAACGACCCGTAAATTGAAATTGCTTTTTTGAAAATTTTATTTATTGCAAAATGCGGTGCGAATAATCCATCATAATTTTTAGAATATTTTGTTGGCTTTGTACTGTTGGGAATATACATTCTGTCATTTAATGTAATGTTCATATTACTTAAACCAATACCTGCTGTAAAAGAAATATCATGCGGCATTGACAATGTCCATTCGGTAAAAAGCGATGTAGTTTCTGTTGTGGTATATTGATTGCTTTTTTGCGCTCCAATAATGTAATATCCTGTTGTATCATTTGGATTTTTTACCATGGTATAACCAATGGTTTGTGCATTTTGATGTTGCGTTTCCACACCTGTAATTCCGCTCAAATTAAAACCTTCACTCAAAGAAAATTTAGTATTGAATGCAGAGCGAAGCCCATAATTAACGGGTGTTTTATCAGTCCATCCTGCTGCTGAACTTGAATTGTTGGTTACACCGGAACCATACACCGTTGTTGTATTTGAAATGTTATTATTAAAATTATAAGTGTGGCTCAATCCCGCTCTGAAGCTGATGATTTCTGAATGTGCATTCCTGTTAATGTAATCGGGATTTCCGGAATAATCTTTATCGGTATATTGCGATAAAGTTAATTCGCCTGCGCGCTGATCATAACTGTTGCTGTATCCAAAATATGTATTGATGTTTTGCTTTTCATTAAGTGTAAAATCACCTGCAATGTTTACAAAATCTTTATGCGATGCATTATGAATTAAATATCCATCCGATTCCTGATGGCCATAATTTACCAGCAACGATGCATTTTCTTTTCCAATTTCTAAATGCGTTGTATAACGTTGCAATCCATAACTTCCTATTAAAACATCTTCGCCAACGGAAGTTTTTCCTTTTTCAGGTTTAACCGTTTTTAAATTTACCACCCCTGCAATAGCAAGCCCATACAAGGTTCCTGAAGGGCCTTTACTTACTTCCACATCGCCAATAGAACCAAAATCAATATCATCTAAAAGTGTGATGCCTTCTGCATCGGTTATGGGTATTCCGTTTAAATAAACTTTATAACCCTGCCCATCGAAGTTGCTGCTGATGCGGCCAGTGCCGCCACTTCCACCGCCATAACCGCGAATATTAAATTGCTGTCCGGATGATACGGATCTTCTTTGCAAAGTAACTCCGGGAACATTTCCATTAATGGCGTCATCGAGGTATAAGCCAAGTCCACGCTTAATTTCAGGCGTTCCTAATTTTGTAATTGCGGATGGTTGATACAACAAAGATTTATTTTGATTGGACGTTGCCGTGATATCTACTTCTTCCAAATTATGATTCAGTGGCCGAAGGTCAATATTTAAATAATCGCTGCATTTTTTTATAACCCGTTTGGTTGTTTCATAACCTACGTAAGAAACAGTTAAAGTACTTGAAGGGTTGCAATCAATAAAAAATTTTCCGTCTTTATCTGTTGTGGTTGCTTTGCCTGATAGTTCAATGGTGGCGCCGGAAAGCGCCTCGTTATTATTAGCATCAAAAACACGTCCCTCCAGTGTTTGGGCATATAATTGTGTGCTGCACATTGCGGCAGCGATAAAAATCAAACGCTTCATTTTATTTAATTATTTTAAAATTTATTTGCCAAACTTTTTAATAGTTGAGTTGCTCGCAAATAAATTGTTTACATTTTAAAATGGATAATCATGCCGATGAGTTAATACATCATGGCATTTATAAATTTTATTTGTGTATTATGCAATGAAGCGTGGTGGTGGAGAAAATATTGCGAGAAAAGGAGCAACTAATTTGCTATCATTATATTTTATATAAAAATGCATAAATGATTTTAGAAAAAAACTTTCATTATTAAATAAATTATTTGTGTAATGATCCAAACGAAAATTAGAGATGGGCAATTGTTTTCCTGTTGAATTATCAGAAGCATTTAAAATTTGCGTAATGGCTACATCTCTTAAGTTATCTTCCTGTTTATCCGAAATACAAGAAATGTAAATGCTGTCGCCAACAATTTTTTTATTGATCACATCATACATTTGGTTGTTGTATTCAAATTCATCTTCATCATTAAATATTACTTCTTCATTTTTTTGAAAATCTTTTTTTGCAAAAACAAATGATACAACTTTATCGCTTTTAAAAGTTGAAGTAGCAATTAAATTTTTTTGTGAATGGCGAACCGATTGCAAACTCATATACCATGCAATATAAAAGCCGCTCCCGCAAAGCAACATAACAAGAAATAAAAATATTGCGGTGATTTTTTTCACAATGAACTTGGTTTTGCAAAATTAGTATAATTAGGCCAAGCAAGTTTATAGATTGCTTTGTGGGTGTGTTAGCGATTCATTGTTATTGTTTATCCACTATGTAATTCAGTTCAGTTACTCCGCAGGTAAATTGGCGGGTAGTTAATAGATTAAGTTTTATTTTCTCCTTGATGTCCGCAAACAACGGAATGCCTTGTCCAAGAATAATTGGATTAACAAATAGCCAATAGCCGTCAATTAAGTTTAGTTGAATAAGTGAATGCGTAGCTGTGGGGCTGCCGAAAAGCGCTATCTCTTTACCGGGCTGTTGTTTAATTTCATTTATCCTGTCAGTAAGGTTGTTGCTAATAATTGTTGTGTTAGGCAGGCCATCACCTTTCATTGTTTTTGATAAAACAATTTTATTAACTTTCTTATACCACTTTGAGTGTTCAATGTCGTGCTTGCTTGCATTGGGTTCTTCGCCTGCTTTTGGCCAATAACTTTCCATCATCTCATAAGTTACGCGTCCATATAATGCAGTATCTGTTTCGCTTATTCGCTTACCCACATAATCAAAAATTTCTTCATCAACTTTAATCCAGTTCATTTCTCCGTTTGGTCCGGCTACAAAACCGTCGAGCGATATGTGCATAAATGAAATTATTTTTATCATTGTCGTTTAATTTTTGTTGTTGCAAATTGGTTGTCTTAATCATTTTTTGGTTTGTAGCTCAAAACAGTTTTGCCGCCAGGATAAAGCTTTGATTGTATGGGTGTAAATTTTCGTATGCTGTCAAGTGAACTAAAAATAGTCATTCCATTACTCATAGCTGTTGGATTTATAATAAGATGATACTCGTCAATAAGCCCTTCTTTTATTAGTGATGAAACAAAACCTGCACCGCCAAAAACAAGAATGTCTTTACCTCCCGATGGCGATCGGGATTGATTTTTTAAACTGGTAATTTCTTCTGCAAGATTTCCTTTTGCCAAAGTGGTGTTGTTCCAAATTGATTTGTCGAGTGTTTTGGAGAAAACAACTTTTGGAATATCCGCTATTTTTTTTGCAAACGGGTGAGCAGGATTTTTGTTGGCGGTATCCTCCCAAAAATTTATCATATCTTCTGCCGCTTTTCTGCCCAGCAAAAGAGTATCTGAAGTATCGAGCAGAGAGTTGAGGAACTCTATAAATTCGGCATCAGGATTCCACGTCATCCAATCATTTTCTCCATTTAATCCCCCAACATATCCGTTTATTGTCATTTGCATTTGCAATTTTACTTTTCTCATTTGTTTTGTGTTTTGTTGTTGATAAACCCCTGCTCAGAAAAAATCAATTTCATCTTTTTACAATAGATCATCAAGCAGGCTTATAAAAATAAAATTGAACTATTAGATAACTATTAAATTGTAAACAAACCTGCCGTATCAAAAAACAAGTTTGTTTATAAATCTTTTATTTACTCACCCATGTATTATTCTCAAAATTTATATCAGGAAAAATACGTTCCGGGTCAATGGTAACTGATTTAAGATTTTCGGTTGTATTGAGTTTTTGAATCCATGTATCGCCATTTTGCCAAACTTCTACAGGAATTTTTTCCATTTCCGTTTTACCACTTACCGTTTCATATTGAAGATAAATGGGCATTGCCATTTTATCCACATTTTTAATAGTAACTAGAGCGCCTTTTGCGGGATCATTATCTATATATTTTACATCAGTAATTGCCTGATCGAGTTTATAATTTTCAATAAACATTCCTTTCCAAAACCAGCCCAGGTCTTCGCCACCCACATTTTCCATCGTTCTGAAAAAATCCCATGGTGTTGGATGTTTGTATGCCCATCTTTTTATATAAGTTTGAAAAGCATAATCAAATAATTTTGGCCCCAGAATTTCATCACGCAAAAGTGTAAGCGCATAACCTGGTTTTAAATAAAGAGCCAATCCTATATTAGATTCTTTTAGCGCATCCGGCTCGCTCATCATCGTTTCACTTTTATCGCTGAACATATATTTATAAAGAAAAGATTTATTTTGGGGGCGCGGTTTGTATTCTCCATTATTAAAATCAAGCGCCGCTAATGTATTTATAAAAGTATTAAAACCTTCATCCATCCATCCGTATTTTCTTTCATTGCTGCCCACCACCATTGGAAACCATGTATGTCCGAATTCATGATCAGTAACACCAAATAATCCCCGACCTTTCGATTTAGAATTACAAAAAACAATGCTTGGATATTCCATTCCGCTTATATTGCTTGCAACATTGGTGGCAGTATTGTAAGGATATTCGTACCATCTTTTAGAATAATTTTCTATACTTCCTTTTGTATATTCCGTAGCTCTTCCCCATGCGCTGTCTCCCGCTGCTTCTACAGGATACACACTCATGGCAAGCGCTTTTCTTCCTGATGGAAGATTCATTCGTGCAGCATCCCAAATAAATGCAGTAGATGCAGCCCATGAAACATCTCTTGCATTATTTAATTTAAAATGCCAAATACAATTTTGTTTTTGCGGACGGGAAGATGGATCGGTAACTTCTTGGGCAGTGCGTATCATAACCGTCTTATCACTTTTTCTTGCTTCTGCAAGTCTTTTTATTTGCGTTGCGGTTAATACATCTTGCGGATTTTGCAATTCACCTGAACCAACAATTAATTCTTTTGCAGGAGCAGTAATTGTATAATCAAAATTTCCATAATCCAAATAAAATTCACCTGCGCCAAGATAGGGCAATGTGTTCCATCCTTCAATGTCATCGAACACGCACATGCGCGGATACCATTGCGCTATTGCATAAATTTTTCCGTTTTTTGTGTCAAGGATTCCGGTTCTATCCGAACCATATTTTGGAATAAAATAAGAATAATCAATTTTAAAACTTACTGTGCCACCATTTGCTTTTAATGCTTGCGGAAGCCGCACCTGCATTCGTGTTTCAGAAATAACATTGATTAAATCAGTTGATGATTTTCCTTTTTCTGCAGAAATAAGTTTTACTGATTTAATATTATAGCCTCCTTTAAATGTTGAATTCACATCGCCATAACGGCTGCGGCCTGTTGCCGGTGTTTTTGCCTGCCCGCGCGATTTGAGATCGTATAAATTTTCATCGAGATATAACCAAAGAAAAGGTAATGCTTCGGGGCTATTATTAGTATAAGAAATAATAACGCTTCCGGTAATTTCATCTTTTACATCATCGAGGGTGGCATTAATTTTATAGCTTGCTTTATTGGTCCAGTATTTCGGGCCAGGCTCGCCATCTGAAGCACGGTATTCATTTACCGAAGAAGGATAAAAATTTGGAGTAAATAAATCGTGGTGATCATAAGTTGAAATAGTATCCTGCGCCGTTGCCATTAATGAAGCGCACATTAAAATAATAAAGCCAGCAATAATTTTTTTTGCATTCATTGTAAAATTTATTTTAATTGAAAAGTTATTTGTGTTTTATAAAGGAATAAAATTTTTTATGAATAAAAATATTTTTATGATGATTGGTTAATCTAATTTTTTTAGAAGGTCTCTTCCTTCGTTTTTTATTTTTTCATCATCTTCGGTTTTATCAGGAAGGTTGAGCATTGTTAAAAGATTTTTTTTTGCCAGATTATTTTCATCTTTTCTTTTGTATGCTTTTGCAAGTGAAAGGTAGTTTAAAACAAAACCAGGATTTATTGATTTTACTTTTTCCAGACAATTGATGGCGTCATTAATGCTTGCCGGTGGCAGCGAGCCAAAGAAAATTTTTACTGCTGCGCGTTCAAAATAATTTAATCCATCTATTTCATAATACCATTTGCCCAATACAAACCATGCTTTATAATTTTGCGGATTATATTTCAAAGAAAGATCAGCATATTTTTTTATGTCTTTTACAGCCTGTATTTTTTCTTTACCGCTTTTTTTTATGGCTTCTCTTCCCATAGCCAATGCCATTACAAAATTGGCGTCAGAATAAAATGGATTAAGCTCTAACGCTTTCTGGGCGTATGTTTTAGCCGCTGCATAATAATTATCCTGTTTGGCTTTATCATCTTTTAGCCTTCCGGCAATTCTTGTGCACAGCTCACTGCATTTACACAAAACATATACATTTGAAGGTTGTATTGCAAGCGCTTGTTTGTATTCAATAAATGCCTGCTCATCGTTCATGGAAGTTTCAGATTGCTCGGCTTGCTTTATAATTGCACTGGTATCCTGTGCATATAAAAAATGAGAAAATGAAATGAATGTAATTAAAAAAAGAATTTTCATTTTTGTTTTCATTTAGGCTAATTAAAATTCTTTTTGCCACATAACTCCTGCAGCGCCCTGAATACCTTCAATGGGCGGATGCATTTTTTTTATAGAAATATTTATGGAATGGAGTTGCGGAAATTCCCGGTGTATTTCATCGCCAATTTCCATTAAAATAGTTTCCAGCAAAGGGCTCGGAACGCCCATTCTTTCTCTTATAATATTATAAAGATCTGCATAGTTTACCGTTTGGTGAATGGAATTAATGATTTGCTCATCTTCATGAAATTCAACAGATGCATTTATAATATATTCATTGCCTAAAATTTTTTCTTCTTCATGAATACCATGAAAAGAATGGAACCGCAGATCGAGCAATTGTACTGTTATCATTTATTTTTAGTTGAAGTCTCATCCCTAACCCCTCTCCCAAGGGGGAGGAGAAAATATTTAAGCGCCTTTTTTTATTGAGCTATATTTTTTTCAACATTCATTGATGACACATTGTGTTCCATCAGGCTTAAATATCTTTCTGCATCAAGAGCCGCCATGCATCCGCTGCCGGCAGCAGTAACAGCTTGCCTGTAAATTCTATCCTGGAGATCTCCTGCAACAAAAATTCCTTGAATATTGGTTTTTGTAGAACCGGGCAATGTTTTTACATATCCGCTTTCATCCATATCGAGCCAGCCTTTTAATATTTCTGAGTTAGGCTTGTGCCCAATTGCCACAAAACAAGCGCTGACGGGTATTTCACGAGTTTCTTTGGTTTTATTATTTATAATTTTTACCGCTTCCACTTTATCATCTCCTAATATTTCCTGCACTTCTGTATTCCAATAAACTTTTATGTTCGATGTATTAAGCACACGATCCTGCATTATTTTACTTGCTCTGAATTGATCGCGGCGAACAAACATGTGCACGACTTTGCAAATTTTACTGAGATATAAAGCTTCTTCAGCAGCCGTATCACCACCACCCACGATTCCAACTTCTTTTTCTTTAAAGAAAAAACCATCGCACACGGCACAGGCGCTTACGCCATATCCGTTCAGCCGTTGCTCACTTTCAAGCCCCAGCCATTGTGCACTGGCGCCTGTGGATACAATTACTGCATCTGCTTCAATCCATTTTTCTTCATCTATTTGTACTTTAAAAGGCGAAGCAGAGAAATCAACTTCGGTAGCAAGACCATAACGAATATCAGTTCCCATTCTCTTTGCTTGCTTTTCAAAATCAACCATCATTTCAGGACCTTGTATTCCATCAGGATAACCGGGATAATTTTCAACTTCTGTTGTAATGGTAAGCTGGCCGCCGGGTTGTATGCCTTGATATAAAACCGGTTTCAGATTGGCTCGTGCTGCATAAATTGCAGCCGTATATCCTGCCGGGCCAGAGCCAATAATTAAGCAATGAACATGCTCGTTGTTTGTAGTCATTTATTTTAAAAATATAATTTTCAAATGTAAACTTTTTGAGAATGAAATTTTATCTTTTATAAACGATCATTTCTATTGCGGAATATAAATAGTTTTATAAACCGGTGCATAACCGCAAAAAGCGCCGAGCGCTCCATTAGAAATATTTCCCAAAACAGCATTGGGCGAAGCAAAAGGGTTTCCAATACTTTGATAAGCGAATTCCATAGTAAGCCAGAATTGATACGTATTGCGATCAATATTGCTGAGCTTTAATACAACTGTATCGCCCTTGTGAAAAAAGTTTTTATCAAAATCAATAGGATTGTTGCGATCTATACCAGGCGTTACTTTCAGGTCGTAAGTAGTGCCGTCAATAAGTTCATCATCAAAAACAGATTGTGCACCGGGAAGAAAAGCGGCATCATTTGTTTTTGTATAATATCTCACATAATTGCCCAACCCTTTGGGATCGGTTAATCTTACAAATACATCTACCTGGGTAGAATCATCAGCGAATGGGGTTGGCTTCCACCAAAGTGAATCAATCTTTTCAGCGAGAGAAGGAATTTTTGTAGTGGCATCATATTCTTGCCCGTTTACTGTTACTTTTAAATTATAGATAGTGTTTAATTGCCCGGTAAATGCAGATGCTATATTAGAAGTATCAATTGAATAATAATAATAACGAAAGCTATCAATTGAATCAATCCGGTAACTATATTCTTTTAATTTTTGAACTTGTATTCCATTGGAAACAGAAACATCAGCATTATGAACAAATGAAGTATCCAAAGCCAACGGATTAATATTGCTGAAGTATTCAAAACTTTTGGAAAGAACAACAATCGGCGGCTGGCCATCTTGAATATTTGCATCAACTACTAAAACATCGGGAACAACTTTAAGCTTGAAATTAATTTTTTTTTCGCAGGAAAAAAGATAAATGGTACAAAACAGTAATCCTAAAAATTTCATAGAGAACAAAATTATTTAGCTTTCGGATATGTTTATTTTAAATTTACTTAATAAAAAAAGCCACCTTTTTGAGGCGGCTTTTTTTGTATATCAATTTATTTAACCCAAATAAGCTTTAAGAGCGCTGCTGTATCTTGCTTTTTGCAAACGCTTGATAGCTCTTTCTTTTATCTGGCGAATGCGCTCTTTCGTTAAATCATATTTCTGGCCGATTTGTTCAATGGTTACGCCATTTTCACCATCCAGCCCAAAATAAGCGTTAACGATTTCAGCTTCGCGGGGACTTAATGATTTCAACACACGACGTATTTCATTTTTCAATGAATCGTGCATTACATCTTCATCTGTTTCTCCGCCGCCTTTTAAAAGATCGCCCATGGCAACATCTTCTGCTTCATGCACCGGCGCATCCAGTGAAGTATGGCGCGTGTTGCTTTGGAAGATGTTATTAATTTCAGTAACGCTCATTTCAAGAATTTCAGAAAGCTCTTCAGTAGAAGGTTCTCTTTCATGTTCCTGTTCAAAAGCCATGTAGGCTTTATTTGCTTTGTTATACGTGCCAATTTTGTTTTGAGGCAAGCGGACTAATCTGCCCTGCTCTGCCAACGCTTGTAAAATGGACTGGCGAATCCACCAAACTGCGTATGAAATGAATTTGAAACCTTTGGTTTCATCGAAGCGTTGTGCCGCTTTAATTAATCCGAGGTTGCCCTCGTTGATCAAATCACTTAATGATAAACCCTGGTGCTGATACTGTTTTGCAACTGAAACTACGAAACGTAGGTTGGCTGTTGTGAGGCGCTCTAAAGCCCTCTGGTCGCCCATTTTAATTTTTTGTGCTAAAATAGTTTCCTCTTCCGGAGTAATCATTCCAATCTTGGAAATTTCCTGCAGATATTTTTCAACCGCTTGTGAATCACGGTTGGTAATCTGTGTAGCAATTTTAAGTTGCCTCATTGTTTATTTATTATTATAGTTATACGTTTAAAGACACAAAAAGTTGGGGAAATGCTGCAAAAGATGTGTTAATCACCGAATCTTGCGAAAACATTTGCAAATTTACAACAGCGATTTCGCATTTCATAGTTTTATTGAAAATAAAATAAAAGATAGCATAGTTTATAACATTTACTTTTTAAAAATGTGCTGCATTTCAATAAATAAATTAGAATCTTTAGGTGCAGAATTTTTGGTACGGAGCGAGACTATTTTGATTAACGGGAAAAATGCTTCTTTACAATTTTTCCCTTTCGTTTGTAAGTACATTTATCACTTCAAGCCCTTTAATAATGTCAAGGCGGTTTTTGCCGGAAATAAATGAAAGCTCGTGGTCTTCATTCCTGCTTTCTCTAAACTTGCTATCTTTAAATGCTGATGATACAGAAAGTTCCTTCACATTTTCATTTAACAGATCCTTCCTTACAAAAAAAGCGTTGTTACCGGCGAGAGTGCATCCCACCAGGGCATAACCTTTAGCTGTTGCAACATAATTAAAGGCGCTTAATGAGGCCCCAAAAAATAAATTGCTATAATGCGCTTTGGTTCTCTCAAAATCTTTCCTGTACGGAACTGTTATTGCTCTTTCAGAACCGAATACACTATTATATTCTGTAATAATTATTGATGGATTTAAAATCGAAAGATCTATTTCATTTAAAATATAATAGTCATTGCCGTCAATGTCAATAGATAAAATTCCAATGTTAGAAAAACCCGTATCTGCCAGCAAAAGGTTTATATTATCCTTATCTATAAAGGCAGCTTTATTAGTAAGGTCATATTTCCAGTACCAACTTCTATTGGTTAAATTATTCATTGCTTCCTCTGAAGAATCCATCACAAAACCAGACCAGTTATTGTTCATCATTAAAAAACGTGTATTGCTCTCAATATAATTTTCAACTCCAAATTCTATAAATGTATTATTCTGAATTGTAACATTTTTTATAAGATATTGAATAATCCCATCATCACCCCATTGGGAGAATATCTTAAATTCATAATCATTGAGGTTCGTTGATTTTAAAAAACTTTGTTGATTAGATAACATAGAACCAATGGCTAGTAATATTGCATCTTCGCGCGGGGGGGGTGATTTTTGAAAACCGTTTACTGAATTTCTAATGCCTGCTAGTTTCTTTAATGTATTTGTGAGCATATTTAGAAGATGTTAATAATTTAAAGGGATTAGATCTGCATTCTCAAAATAAGTGCCAAGTAAAAACTTTTGCATCTGCAAAGAAGTTGTTATCATATAGAAAACTTCTTATACAAAAGTAATACTATCACATATAAGTTTTAATGTAAAATTTAATTTTGTTTACTCAAATCCTTAATTTAGCAAGATGATAGATTATAGATCGGACACATTTACCAAACCTACGCAACCGATGCTGGAAGCCATGTTCAGAGCAGATGTAGGTGATGATGTTTTTGGTGAAGACCCAACGATAAATAAATTAGAATCTTTAGCGGCAGAAATTTTTGGAATGCAAGCCGGATTATTTTGCCCAAGTGGAACTATGACAAATCAAATTGCCATTAAGTGCCATACACAACCCGGCGATGAAGTAGTTTGCGATAAACTAAGTCATGTATATATGTACGAAGGCGGCGGCATTGCATTTAATTCGGGATGCCAGGTAAAACCAATTGAAGGAGATCGTGGAAAAATAAATGCCGGGCAAGTAAATGCTGCAATCAATCCCGATGATGTGCACAAACCTGTTACGCGACTTGTAAGCGTTGAAAATACAGCAAACAGAGGTGGAGGAAGTTGTTATAATTTTACTGATCTTCAGAAAATTAAGGATGTTTGTTTGAAAAATAATTTAAAATATCATTTAGATGGCGCCCGCATCTTTAATGCAATAGTTGAAAAGAAAGAAAATCCAAAAGATTATGGAAAAATTTTTGATAGTATTTCTGTTTGTTTAAGCAAAGGTTTGGGCGCTCCTGTTGGAAGTCTTTTGTTGGGTTCAAATGATTTCATTCACAAAGCGAGGCGCGTTCGCAAAGTTTTTGGCGGCGGCATGAGGCAAGCCGGTTATCTTGCTGCCGCAGGAATTTTTGCTTTAGAAAATAATATTGACCGGCTTAATACCGATCATCTTCATGCAAAAAAAATTGCTGAAGCATTATTAAAAAAATCATTCGTTGGTAAAATAATGCCCGTTGAAACTAATATTATCATTTTTGAAGTAACAGAAAATTATACTGCAAAGTCTTTGGCAGAAATTTTTAAGAAACATAATATTCTTGTAATTCCTATTTCGGAAACACAAATAAGAATGGTACTTCACCTTGGTGTTACTGAAAAAATGGTGGATGAAACCATTAGCGTGATTGAAACATTATAAAATAAATTTTTTACAAAATTTGCTACAGAATTTAATATTCCTTTTCATCATTATTATTTTTTTTATAGTCTTGCGTTACCTTCGCTATTCAATTTTTTTAAATTAATTTATCTCATGCTTCCAAAAATAAATCCTGCTGAAACACAGTCGTGGAAACAATTATCAGCGCATTATGAAGAAATGAAACAGGTTCATATTAAAGATTTGTTTCGTGATGATGGCCAGCGTTTTGAAAAATTTTCTTTTGCCGTTCCGGAAATTGTTTGTGATTTTTCAAAGAATATAATTAATGATACAACTTTTCATTTGTTGCTGCAACTGGCGCAGGAATGCGAATTACAAAAAGCAATTGAAGCCATGTTTTCTGGTGAAAAAATTAATGAAACAGAAAATCGTTCGGTATTGCACACTGCATTAAGAAATTTTTTGGGCGAACCCGTTTTATCAGATGGAAAAGATGTAATGCCGGAAGTAAAAAAAGTTTTGGAACAAATGAAAAATTTTTGTGCAAAAGTTCATTCTGGCGAATGGAAAGGATATTCAGAAAAAAAAATAAAATATTTTGTAAACATAGGAATTGGCGGCAGCGATCTCGGGCCTGTGATGGTAACCGAAGCATTAAAATCTTATTGGGTTGAAGGCATTCAAACTTATTTCGTAAGCAATATTGATGGTTCGGATCTTGCAGAAGTATTAAAAAAAATTACGCCGGATGAAACCATTTTTTTAATCGCATCCAAAACATTTACCACGCAGGAAACTATGACCAATGCTCATTCTGCAAGAGAATGGTTTTTAAAATCTGCGCCCGATGTAAAAGCAATTGCAAAACATTTTGTGGCTTTAAGCACTAATGAAAAAGATGTAGTAGCTTTTGGAATAGATAAACAAAATATGTTTGTGTTTTGGGATTGGGTTGGCGGAAGATATAGTTTATGGAGCGCTATCGGGCTTTCAATTGCATTAACCATCGGCTATGATAATTTTGAAAAATTATTGAAAGGCGCCAATGAAATTGATCAACATTTTCGCACAACATCTTTCGAAAAAAATGTTCCTGTTTTAATGGCGCTCATCAGTATTTGGTACATTAATTTTTTTGGCGCACAAACCGAAGCTATTCTTCCTTATGATCAATACCTGCATCGTTTTCCGGCTTACTTTCAACAAGGAAATATGGAGAGCAATGGCAAGCATGTTGACAGAAACGGCAACAATGTTACTTATGCAACCGGCCCGGTAATTTGGGGAGAGCCCGGAACTAACGGCCAGCACGCTTTTTATCAATTGATACATCAGGGAACTTTATTAATTCCCTGCGATTTTATTGCACCGGTTCTTACACACAACCCGATGGGCGAGCATCACAAAATTTTATTATCTAATTTTTTTGCACAAACAGAAGCATTGATGAATGGCAAAACAAAAGAACAATTGATTGAAGAAAAAGTGCCAGAAAAATTAATACCGTTTAAAGAATTTACCGGCGATAAACCAACCAATTCTTTTTTGATTACCGAAATAACACCAACAACTTTGGGTGAATTAATTGCTTTGTATGAACATAAAATTTTTGTGCAGGGAATTATCTGGAATATTTACAGCTTCGACCAATGGGGCGTGGAACTCGGTAAACAATTGGCAAAAAATATTTTACCAGAATTAAAAGATAATACAAAAGTTACATCGCACGATGCTTCCACCAACGGGCTTATTAATGCTTATAAAAAATTAAGAGAATAATATCCGTCAGGGCGAAAATTTTTTTATGAATAAATCTTTACAGGTTTATACTTCAAAAATATTCGTGAAACTTAATATAGTTCGTGGCAAAAAAAAATTGGTGGCCAAAAAAAAATCCTCTCAAAAAAGTTTGAGAGGATTCTTTTTTAAAGCTTATATTTTTACCACTTGTCCACTTCTTCATCGTGCTGCGATGCAGTGTCGGGCGGCGTTTCCTGCGGCTTTGAATTATTTTCAGTTGAAGAAACTGGTGCAATATTAGCAGGTGTTTCAGTTTCTTGTTTTTGTGCAGTCGGCTCTTTCTTGTCAATGGTTTTATTTTGCTCATGCAAATCACCTTCATGATTCTCTGCATTTTCATGATTGAAAGCATCAAAGTCAAAGTCGGGCATCAAGTCGGTTTTTACATAGTCAATGGCTTCCGTCATTCCTTTTAAAAATTTATTAAAATCTTCTTTATACAAAAAAATTTTATGCCGGTCATAGCCATCTTCATTAAATCTTTTCCGGCTTTCGGTAATCGTTAAGTAATAATCATTGCCGCGTGTTTCTCTTATATCAAAAAAATAAGTTCTTCGCTTACCGGCTCTTATCCTTTGGCTGTAAACACTTTCCATCTTTTTGTCGTTATTTTCGTACGCCACTTTTGTAATTTTTATTTTTAATTGAATTGTTTTTGTATTGAAGCAAAGATAAAATTGTTTTTCAATTAGCAAAATCTAAACACGAATTGCATGAATTACACGAATTACAAATTATAATTTATGGTGCAATATTTTTTTCGTGTTTCTGCTGGTTGTAATACATTTCAGCATACAAGCCATCGAGTCGAAGCAATTCGCGATGCGTGCCTTTTTCTGCAATGGCGCCGTTTTGCAATACAATTATTGTATCAAAATTAAACAGCGAAAAAATGCGATGCGTAATAATAATCGCAGTTTTTGAATGTAAATAATTATATAAATTACCAATGATTTCATTTTCAGTTTTTGCATCTACAGCGCTGAGACAATCGTCGAATAAAACAATTTCATGGTCTTTTATTAAAGCCCTTGCAATAGAAATTCTTTGCTTCTGTCCACCGCTTAGCGTAACTCCCCTCTCTCCTATCATCGTTTCATAACTGTGTGCAAAGCGATCAATCTCTGTATCCACAACTGCATCTCTTGCAGCTTTATAAATATTTTCCTTTTCATTTGTTTGAAGCGTAAGGCCAATATTATTTTCTATTGTATCGCTGAATAAAAACACATCCTGCGGCACATAACTTATTTGCGAACGCAATGTTTTTAAATCAATATTTTTTATGTCAATTCCTTCGTACAAAATTTTTCCTTTTTGCGGATCATACATGCGCAGCATCAATTGTGCAATGGTAGATTTGCCCGAACCTGTTTTTCCAACGATGGCAACTTTTTCACCTTTATTAATTTTTAAAGTAAAATTTTTTATGGCATGAATACCCGTATGCGGATAAATGAAATCTACATTTTCAAATTCAATGTTTCCTTTCAAAATAATTTTTTGTGAAGGAGTTTTATTAATTACTGCAGGCGTTGTATGTAAAAATTCGTTGATGCGCCGCTGCGAAGTTGCAGCTCTTTGTATCATACTTGCCGTCCACCCGATTGCCATTACCGGAAATGTAAGCATGAGAATGTACATTATAAATTCTGCTATCACGCCAATATTAATGCTTCCGTTAATTACATACATGCCCCCAATTAAAATAGTAAGCAATGTGCTGATGCCGATCATTAAGCCCATTGATGGAAAATAAATCGCTTCGGTTTTGGCTAAAGAAATAGCATTCCGGCGATACAGTTCGCTGTTTTTATGAAAAAAACCCAGCATGGCTTTTTCCTGCACAAATGATTTAATAACCCGAATGCCTGAATAAGATTCCTGCGCATTGGTTGTAAGATCGGAAAGGAGGGATTGTATTTTATCGCTTTTTTTATTGATGATGGTATTTACATAATAAATAGTAATCGCCAATATGGGCAATGGCGAAAGCACATACAAAGTGAGTTCCACATTTTCTTTAAACATATAATAAAGTGAAAAGCCAATAGTGGCGGCCAGATTAATAAGATACATAATGGCCGGTCCTGTGTACATGCGCACCCGGCTTACATCTTCGGATATGCGATTCATAAGGTCGCCGGTATTATGTGTTTTATAAAAATTGGTGTCCAGTTTTTGATAATGATTAAAAATTTCATTCTTCTGCGCAAATTCAATGTGGCGGCTCATTACAATAATAGTTTGCCGCATCAAAAACATAAAGAAACCGCTGATGAGGCCTAACACTAAAAGAATAATTCCAGAATAAAGAACTTTTGTTTTGAAAGAACTGTCTTTGATGGTTAAATTATGAATAAATGATTTTACTAAAGGATCGTAATTACTTTTAATAGCGGCATTGGGCGTTGTATGAATTTTTTCAAGACTAACTTCAACGGTATTTAAAACATATTTAGTAACCTGCGGCGTTAGTATTCTGAAATAATTGGAAAGAACAATAAAAATAATTCCTAATAAAAAATGCCATTTGTATTTCCAAAAATATTTATTGAGCGAAGAAAGAGAAGTCATTAAAATTGATAATGGTTAATGGTTGCTTGGCAAAGATACTTTATGCAAATAAAACTGATGATACCTTTTATATATTTAACAAGTAGGATAAAAGCGTTTAGGCGTTACCGTTAGTTATTGAAAAAAACAATAGTTTTTAATTTTTAATTATCAAATCCGTTATAAACTTTATCGCCTAATACCTGGTGGAAAATTTTCATGTTGCGAGGGTTGGTGAGTGCGCGCAAATGATTAAAATGGTGAAGGTCGGTGCCGATAAAATCGGCAAGGTTATTTTCTACAATATACTTTGCCGCCCTGGCTGTGGCTTTGCCATAATAACCGGAAATAGAAAGAAGGTTTACCTGCAAAAGAAATCCGAGTTCTTTCATACGATGGTAAGCATTGTAATTTTTATGATAAAAAACATATCGTTCCGGATGCGCCATAATAGGAGCATAACCGTTGATGTTTAATTCAAAAGCAATTTTTTCCAGGTTAATTGGAGAAGTGGCAAATGAAAGTTCAGTAAGTAAATAATTTTTAGTGAGCGTTAGCAATGGTGATTTTTTTTGAAGCAATTCCAAAAAATAATCATCGAGCATATATTCTGCGGCTGCGCTCAATTCTACATTGAGTTGATTATCGTGGCAGGCTTTTTTCAAAATTGCAAGCGAAGCATTTATGGTTTCTGGCGTATTGCGAAACATATCGCCGATTACATGCGGGGTGCAAATAAAACGGGTAATGCCAACGGCGGACAAAGATTTTATTAACTCAATGGATGTCTCCACATCCGGTGAACCATCATCAATACCCGGCAACAGGTGGCAATGAATATCACGGATCATCAATGTAAAATCATACAACTGATTTGCGGGTTTTTGTTTTTTTAAAAAATTCAGCATGGATTATTCTTGTGCTTCTGCATTTGCATCAGCAGGAAAAAGTAAAACAGTAGAGCTGAAAAACCAGTGAGGTTTATGTGGATTATTTACGTTTCTGCCCAAGGAACTTTTATATTGGGGTATTTTTATAAGTGGTTTTAAAACAGATACCAAAAAAGCAAAAGGTATGTTGCTTTTTTTCATGGCGAGATAATCGCGGCGATTGGCGCGAAGCCTGCGATAGATATTGCGATTACTTACTCCCCCATTCCGCATTTTCACAATCATTTTTGAAAGATAGCAAGAACTTATTTTATGGCAATAAAGATATCGGGCCATAAACTCGTAATCGGCTGCAGTAAAATAATGATTTTCGTATCCGCCAAATTCTTCTATCAATTCGCGCCGAATATAAAAAGTAGGATGCGCCGGCATCCAACCATAATTAAATCTTGAACGCTTATAAGACAGGCCCTTCCAATAGCGAATTACTTTTTTGGTATTATCAGGATCTACATATACCAAATCGCCATATACCGAGTCAATCTTTTTTTCATCAAAACAGGCAACAATATCCATAATTACATCTGCAGATGCAAGCATATCATCGCTGTTGAGCACTCCTATTATATCGCCGGTGGCTAATTTAATTCCTTTATTAATGGCATCATACATACCGCGGTCGGTTTCCGAAACCCAACAGGCAATTGACTTTTCATTTTTCTGAATAATTTTCAGCGTGCCATCCGCAGATTTTCCATCCACGATGATGTGCTCAATATTGCCATAAGTTTGCTTTCTTACAGATGCAATACAATCTTCAAGATACTTTTCTGAATTATAGGTTACAGTTATAATGGATACTTTCACTGGTAGATTCAATTATATAAGTTAGTAAAGAAAACACTTTTTTATTAAAACCATTAATTTTAAATCAGTTATTCTTAGGGATATACATGTAACGATATTTAATAAATAAAATTGCATTATCTAATTTTTCGTTATGATTCTTTCCTTAATTTTAACACAGGGATTTCCTTTATAAATTCCCATCTCCTGCAATTCGCCCGTGGCTACCGAGCCGGCTGTTACCACAGAATGATTACGGCAAACAGTTCCGCCGCAAACAATGGCTCTTGCTCCTATCCATACCCCATCTTCTAAAACGATTGGTTTTACAATAAGATCAAAGGATGATTGGGTATAATTGTGATTGCCGGTAAGCAATAAGCATTCTTGCGACAAACAAACATTATTGCCAATGCTCACCATTTCAAGATTATCTATCCACACTTTCTCTCCAATCCAAACGTTGTTGCCAATTGTAAGAAACCACGGATATTTGATGTTAACCAAAGGTTTTATTAAAACGTGATGCCCCACCCGTGCGCCAAAAAGCTTTAATAAAAAAACTTTGAAATTATAAAAAGGAAAAAGAGAGGTTTTAAAAAAAAGAATATTGAAAAGATACCAAACAATTCTTTTGAAAAAATTACCGGGCTTGTACCATGAATTATCGTATTTCTCCAGATTAGTTTGCATCTAAATTACACTTTTCCTGCTTTATTCAAAAATTTATTTCCAGATTTTTTATCGTAAAGCCAAATTAATATAAATATCATGGTATAAGCAACAATGCTAAACCATGTGTGATGATCAATTCCCAGTGGCATTGGCCAGCCTTTATTAATTGCCAATAAAAATAAAGTAATGCGAATTACATTAATAAACCAAAGTAAAAGTAGCCCAATAATTATCCATCTTGTTTTTTTCCAAAAGGCGCCGGTATTGGCCGCTACAAATGCAATCCAGAAACTATAAACTCCGTATCCCACGCAATTCATAGCAATGATAATGGCTCTTCCTCCTTTTATTCTTAGCATAAAGCCCGGTTCTTTTATCGTTTCAATATTGAATAACGATAAAATAAATGCGGTAGCATTGATGAGTGAAGTTTTTATCCAGCTTACATAATCAAAATATTTTGCAATAAAAGGGCTGTATAATTTTCCAGGTGCAGCAATTCCAATTATAGCTATGGTTCCGAAATAACAAATGCAAAAAATTCCTGCAAATTTTATAAGATAAATTATGAAGGGATACAGCTTAATGACGATTATTTTATTTATTGAAATTATTTTATTAATGATATGCTAAGTCATTAATTTAATTATACTTTTTCTAAAGAAAGCTGCACGGTATCTTTTGCAAACATTTTTCTGAATTGATCTTTTATTTTTTTTATATCAATTGCATTTGCTGCGTAAGCAATAGCGCCAGCATGCCACTGCAACAGTTCTGTTTCATTCATTGATGCAAAAAAATTAATAGCTTCCGTTAGCTCATCATTATTTTCGAGAGATACATTAATGCCCGCAGAAAATTTTTTTAAATTATCCCACGGAGTATAATTGCTGGTAATTACAGGCCGCCCTGCCGATAAGGCTTCATAAATGGCATGACCAAAATTTTCACTTTCGCTCGGCAATATAAATACATGTGTATTCAACAAAGCTTCATTTATTTTTGATGGATGAATTTCATTATAAAATTTTACCTGAATATTATCCGGCATTAATTTAATTTCTTCAACACATTTATTCCAATATTCAGAGTCTTTTACAGGCCCATAAATTTTATATTGAATGGATGATTTCATTTTGCGCAGCGATTCTAAAACAATCAAAATATTTTTCATCGGGCTAATGAGCGCAATGCTAACTAAAGTAAGGATGCCCGGTTTTTTTTTTTCTAATGGAAGTTGACCGATATTTTTTGGAAAATTTCCTGCGATATTTATTTTTGCAGGCTTTCCAAAAATTTTGCGAATGTATATTTCTTCATGGCTGTCTGTTGCATGAAAAATAATTTTATAATGATATTCCAATAACTTAAAAATTTTCAGGTAAATTTTTTTCTTCCATTTTTTTTGCGCCAACGCACCGGGATGAAGCATTCCTCTTGCCGAAAGTATTTTCTTTGGAACTTTACAAAACAGCATCGGCACCATATTAAAATGCCATGAAAATATGCCGATGATATAAAGTATATCAGGCTTTATGGTTTCTACCTGCTTAATTAAAGTATCGCTTAACTTTTGTGGCGCAGCATACCACACCTGACTATGATCATTATACCATATCCATTTTCCTGTTTCAATGTTTTCAATGATGCCACCGTTTAAATCGGTATCGCCGCAAAAAATATAATAGGTTGTTTCTTCATAAAATTCATTCACCAGGTTGGCGACAGATTGTATGGGGCCCCCGGCGCGATAAGCGGGAACAAACCAGGGAATGGTGATAAAAACTTTGGTCATTTATTCTTTAAGAATATTTGCTTACCGAAACTTTTTTGTTTAAAAGCCATGCAGGCAAATAAAAATTGGATCTCCACACAGTAAGAACAATATAAATTAAAAAAACAGATTTAAATAAATGGCCTAATATGGTTTGCAATTCACAATCGGGCCGAATGGGATAATAAAATGATAAAGCAGTAAATAAAATCAACACAGGATAATCTTTTGAATATTTTTTAAACATATTCAATATGCCGCCATACAACAGCCCTAAAAAAAACATAAACACGCAGCCACCAAACGTTCCATAATTAATATAAGCATCGCCCAAAGAGCTTAATGCCATTGATGTTCCGGGCGCCAGCATTAAGTGAGAATATTTATAAACGATCTGCCGGTCTCCTGCATTTAATTTACCCGGATCGAGAATACGCGGCATTATAGCAGATTCAAATATTTTATACATTTCGGCCCCATGCTCAAAAGCCTGCTTTTCCGGAACCGTTACCATTATATAAGTTATAATAAAACCTTGATTAATGCGCACATTGGATGCGGCCATTCGTTGAAAACTGAAAAGGCCTTGATCACTTTGCTGCTCGTACAAATTTGCAAAGGTTTCAATTCCTTTATCGCCACGGCTGATAGCCGCACGATAGTTTGTTTTTAATAATTGTATAACAAGCGCTAAAAAAATAAAACCTGCTGCGCCAATTAATTTCGTTTGAAAAGTAAACTTATATTTTATGGCAAAAACAGCTGCAATAAATATTGCCCATGTGAGCAGATCGTGAAACATTCCTTCGCCTAATGAAGATGAAATAATAGAACCAATCACAATAACCATCGGCCATAGCTTCAATTGCTTTTTGCCCAATACCAATAAAAAAAGGCCAATGAATTTAAAGCTGCCCAATAAATAAAATACAAATGCCAGGTCCGATGAAAAAAAAGCCGATACCACACTGGCAAGAAAACCAACTACAATAAAAATGTAAGATATGGTTGGATTTCTTTCCACAAAAACTTCAATACGTTTTTCATCTACCACTTCGCCATTAAGATTGCCGGCAAATAAATGCAAACCCACAATGAATGCCAGCACTGCCGGCATTGCATAGCTGAAATATTGTATTTCGGGAATTTGCATTTTGTATAAAAAATATTGATATTCATCCAGCCCATTATATGCCAGCGTAGGACCAACAAAAAACTGCACACACATAAACGAACCAAGAAGATAGCGCACAGGTATAAAATGCCCGATTGAATCGAACAACAACATAAACTGGTAAAGCGACAGCATAAGCGCAATGAAACCAATAGCGCTCAAATCAACAAATGATATCCTGATGATAAGGCCAATCAATATAAAAACGGCCCAATTAAAATTCGGATGTGAAAGTGATCTCAATGGATGTAAAAATTATGTTGATCCATTTTAAATATTTTGTTCAACAGCATCACATATTTTTTCAAGCGACCAGTTTTGAATTATATTCAGCGATGCAAAACCCATTGCTTGCAAACGCTCTTTATGGTTACTTAATTGTTTCATTTTTTTTATCAGGTCTTCTTCATTATTACTTTCAAAAACATATCCGTTTATTCCATCCTGAATTAAATCTTCGGCGCAGCCGCATTTATTACTCACCAATATGACTTTACCCGCTGCCATGGCTTCGTTAACTGCCATTCCCCATGTTTCGCCGGGGCCTTGTGAAGGAAGAATCAATACATCGCCGCTGGCATATACAATTGGCATTGCTGATTGATTTTGAAAATCTATAAAATGAATCCGCTGTTGCATTTCATCACTTACATTTTTATATTTTCCTTTCAATACATTTTCAAGCATTCCATTGCCGGTAAGAATAAGATGAGCATTTGTAATATTTGCCAAAACAAAAGAATC
>JAICZH010000056.1 GCA_025933775.1 Chitinophagaceae bacterium | reverse complement strand
TTGTATTTGTGTTATTTAAATTATCAATTGCAGCGGATTGATTTTTTTTATTATTTGAAGTGGCAGTATTGTTTTGAGCAATTGCAATATTATTTTTATTTGTAAAAGAAGTGTCATTTTTTATCGGATTGTTTTTTTGTTTTTGGTTATTAACTGCAATTTCTTTTTCATTTAAATTTTTATCCGATGGAGATTGATTTTTTTTATCAACAATTTCTTTTTGAATGCCATTTTTTGTACCGAAATTTTTTGAATCATTTTCTGCAATTGAATTTTTTGTTTCATCCATTTTTAGTAAAGAATTATTTGCAACCTGTGGATTTGCAGGTTTATTAATGCTTGCAATATCTTTTGCATAATTATTATAATTCATAAATGAAAGCGTATTGGCAAGCCCCAGCTCTTCAAGTTTAGGGATAATTAAAGTTTGCTGTATTTCCTTTTTTTTATGAAGTAAAATATTGCCGGTAATGCTTTCGTAAATTTTTGTGCGATTGGTTTTCCAAGGTCCGCTAAGCGTTAAAGTACTGTCAGTTTGAGATAATAGTAAGTTGCTATAAGTTTTTACTCCTTTGGCCGCCGGCTCTATATAATTATTATAAATGAGTTTATCATCTTCAATAAAATAATGTTTGCCTGATTTTTTTATTTTAATGGATTTCAATCCTGTATTTTTAATACTGTCAATTAAAAAAATGGTGTGAGAATAGCCGCTTAGTTTTCCATTGGCGTCGCTTATAGCCAATTCATATTTTAAATATTGCCGGGTGGTATCATTATAAAGTGTGCCTGTCCACACCCCTGTTATATCCTGGGCTAAAAGTTTGATTGGGAGCAGAAAAAAAATCAAAAGAAATTTCATTCTCTTATTTATTTATAAATGCGTTACACTTTGATCATGTAAAAAACGGATATTATTTAAATCAACGCATGGACAAGGTATTTTATTTAAAATGGATTCAACATTTTCACGATTGAGCAGGCTGTTTCCATACAATTTGTCATAGTATTTTAGTAAAATTGAAAAACATTCAGCTATATTATTTTTATACAAAAAATTAATTGCATTTTTTGTTTCAAGCCCTCCTAACCTTTTTTGAATTTTCAAAATAGAAGCCGCTAATTGATCTTTGCTAAATGAGCCATAACCGGAAACAATATATTTCAATCTTTCCTCAAAAGGAATATCAAGAAAAAATAAAGAGCTTTTTCTCATTTGATTCCAAAATGCATTGGGAATTCCCACGGTACCGATATGACGGCTTTCATCTTCGATCCATATCTCATTTATTTTTTTCGGGTATGCGTTACCGTTAGTATCGCTGTCATTTTCTATTTTTTGCATTTTATACAATTCAACTGCCAGCAGGTTTTCAAACATTTCCTGGCCAGTTTGTGGCTTTTCTCCCAAAGAACCGAAAGCAGAGCCTTTGTGATTGGCTAATTTTTCCAGATCAATTATTTTTATACCGTTTTGTTTCATTTGTTGCAGCAATAGTGTTTTACCGGAGCCCGTATATCCGCCGAGAATATTCAGTCTGTATTCTTTTTCAAATTGTGCAAGCGCCCAGTTACGAAAGGATTTATAACCTCCTTTTAATGTATAAACTTTAAAACCATACAAATCCAAAAGCCAGGCCACTGCGCCGCTTCTCATGCCGCCACGCCAGCAATGCACTAATATTTGATTGGCTTTTTTATTTCGTATAGCCGTCCCCGTTATATTGTTCCAATTATTTAAAAGCTGTTCCACTTCCTTCGGAATTAATTTCATTCTTTCAGAAAAAAACTCAAGACCTTCTTGTACGGCAGCCTGCCGGCTTTGTTGTTTGTATGCTGTTCCAATAATTTTTCTTTGTTCATCAGTAAATAAAGGCAACGAAAAAGCGCCGGGTATTTGAGCATGCGAAAATTCTGCAGGGCTTCTTACATCAAATATGGGAAGCCGGATTGAAAGGTCTAAAAATGATTCAATATCAATTTGCTCAATAGCCATTAGCTTCAAAATTATTTATTATCATAAAAAAAACCACTGGCAACAGTGGTTTTTTAAATTATAGGTTTTATGTTTATCCATTCATGGATGTAAGAAATTCAATATTGTCTTTCGTACCTTTCATATTTTTCATCAAAGTATTTATAGCTTCTTCAGGATTCATGTCTGCCATGTGGTTGCGAAGTATCCACATGCGTTGTAACATTTCTTTATCAAGCAAAAGATCATCACGCCGTGTAGATGAAGCAACAATATCAATTGCAGGAAAGATTCTGCGGTTGGATAACCGGCGATCGAGCTGAAGTTCCATATTGCCGGTTCCTTTAAACTCTTCAAAAATTACTTCATCCATTTTGCTTCCAGTATCAACCAATGCAGTAGCAATTATTGTGAGGGATCCCCCAAATTCAATTTTTCTGGCAGCGCCAAAAAACTGTTTGGGCTTTTGCATAGCATTGGCTTCTACCCCACCTGATAACACTTTTCCGCTTGCGGGAGATACTGTGTTATGTGCCCGGGCAAGCCGGGTAATACTATCGAGCAAAATCACTACATCGTGTCCGCATTCAACGAGGCGTTTTGCTTTTTGCAAGGCCATCGTACTTACTTTTACATGTTTTTCTGCAGGCTCATCAAAAGTGGATGCAATCACTTCAGCCTTTACACTTCGTTCCATATCTGTAACTTCTTCTGGCCTTTCATCCACTAACACAATCATTAAATAGCATTCAGGATGATTGGCCGCAATTGCATTGGCAATCTCTTTGAGCAACATGGTTTTACCAGTTTTGGGCTGGGCAACAATTAAACCTCGTTGGCCTTTTCCTATCGGGGTAAATAAATCAATGATTCTGGTAGAAAGATTATTGGGAGTAAGAAATAAATTTAATTTCTCAAAAGGAAAAAGCGGTGTCAGGTAATCGAAGGGAACCCGGTCGCGAACTTCATCGGGGCCTTTGCCATTGATGGTTTCCACTTTTAATAAAGCAAAATATTTTTCACCTTCTTTGGGTGGGCGAACAGCGCCGTAAACCGTATCGCCGGTTTTTAATCCAAATAATTTTATTTGAGAAGGTGAAACATAAATATCATCGGGAGAAGACAAATAATTGTAATCACTGCTTCGTAAAAAACCATAGCCATCGGGCATCATTTCTAAAACACCTTCTGCTAAAATCACTCCGTCAAATTCAATATTAAATGCAGCTTCTTTTTTATGCGGATAGTTTTTTTGTTGATTTTGATACCCATTATTTGAAGGTGGTTCCTGAATTTCTTCTTCCATTTCATCATCATTTAATAACTCAACTAATCCGGGCGCAATTGATTTTGGATCGGAAAGTTCTTCTATAATTTTTTCTTTAGGCGGATTGTCAAGAAGTGTTTCCTCTTCATCTTCCTTATGTTTTCTCACGTTCTTTTTTTTCTCTTCAACTTTTTTGGGCTTTGCTTCTTTTGGATCAAAACTTTCTGCAGCAGTTATATCTTCTGCCAGTGCAGTTGAATGAATTGGTTTTACTATTCTTTTCCGCTTTGGTTTTTGCCCCTCTGCCGGTTTTTTTTCAGAATTATTCATTATTAATTGTTTATCAAGAATTTTATCAATTAATTCTTGTTTTGCTAATGTGTTTGCGTTGGAAATACTTTGTTGCTCGGCTATATCGAGCAATTCCGGAACGAGCATATCGTTCAGTTGTAAAATGTCGTACATAAAAAGACGAGTAGATTAATAATCAAAACGAACTTGAAAATTGCAAAATCTAAATTTTGATGATTTTATTTATGGAATGGATTCTAATTAAACTATTATCGAAGAGACCGTAGCAAAAGAAATACCAGTCAGCTTTTCTTTTGCAATAATACACCAATTTTACAAAATAAGAAAAATAATTATTTTATTTCTGAAAATTTTTTTCTCTTTTTTTGCAACATATATATATTGTTTTGTTGAAACTCCCTGAGTGTTACTTTATATTTGCAGCAATTTTTCAGAAAATGTTTAACAACAGAATACGCATTAAAGAAGTTCTAAACGGTGAGATGATAAACCATATTGTAACTGTAATGGGTTGGGTACGCACTTTCAGAAATAATCAATTCATCGCCCTGAATGATGGCAGCACTAATAATAATTTACAAATTGTTGCACCGCTTGGCCAGTTTGGTGAAGAACTTTTAAAAAGAATTACCACCGGCGCTTCGCTTAAAGTAACTGGAGAAATTGCGCCTTCGCCGGGAAAAGGACAAAAAGTTGAACTAAAAGCTAGTTCTATTGAAATAATCGGCGACAGCGATCCCGAAAAATTTCCATTGCAGCCCAAAAAACATAGCCTCGAATTTTTACGCGAAATAGCTCATTTGCGATTCAGGACAAATACTTTTGGTTCTGTTTTTCGCATAAGGCATTCACTTGCTTTTGCCATTCATAAATTTTTTAATGATAAAGGATTTGTATATTTACATACGCCAATTATCACCGCATCTGATGCGGAAGGCGCCGGTGAAACTTTTCATGTAACTAATTTTGATCTCGCAAATCCTTCTAAAAATAAAGATGGCTCTATAAATTATAAAAATGATTTTTTTGGAAGGCCAACTAATCTTACCGTAAGCGGGCAACTCGAAGCAGAGCTGGGCGCATTGGCACTATCGGATGTTTATACTTTTGGGCCAACGTTTCGTGCAGAAAATTCAAACACTGCCAGGCACCTTGCCGAGTTTTGGATGATTGAGCCGGAAATGGCTTTTTATGATTTGGAAGATGACATGAATCTTGCGGAAGAATTTATAAAATATATTATTAATTATGCTTTGAAAAATAATCGTGATGATCTGGATTTTTTAGCAGCACGCTTGCTTGAGGAAGAAAAACAAAAACCACAAAATGAACGAAGTGAAATGGGGCTTATTGAAAAATTGGAATTTGTAGTGAATAATAATTTTGAAAGAATAACTTATACAGAAGCGATTGACATTTTAAAAAATTCAAATCATAATAAAAAAATGAAGTTTCATTTTTTAATTGATAAATGGGGAGTGGATCTGCAAAGCGAGCATGAACGATATTTGGTAGAAAAACATTTTAAAAAACCGGTGATATTAATTAATTATCCAAAAGAAATAAAAGCCTTTTATATGCGGCAAAATGATGATGGGAAAACCGTTGCTGCAATGGATATACTTGCGCCCGGTATTGGTGAAATTGTTGGCGGCTCACAAAGGGAAGAACGTTTGGCTAAACTGGAACAGCGCATGAAAGAAATGAATATTCCTGTTGAAGAATTACAATGGTATTTAGATACAAGAAAATTCGGCACCTGCCCTCATGCTGGCTTTGGGCTTGGGTTTGAGCGATTAATTCAATTCGTTACCGGCATGACCAACATACGTGATGTAATACCTTTTCCGCGGTTTCCCAAGAACGCAGATTTTTAAGTCAAGTGCTAATTTTTCTATTTCATTTAAATAATAATTCTTAAAGATTCAGTGTATTAAGAGTGATAAATAAAATAACTTCAGGATAAATATTCTTAATAAAAATTTTCTTTTGTAATTTGTATGGCTGATCTTCATTTATCATTTCAATTTAAAAAAGATAATCGCATGACTATTCCCGTGGTTGATTTAAATGATTTTGTAAAAGGCGATTCAAAACAAAAGGCTGCATTTGTTCAGCAATTGGGCGAAGCTTACGAAGATGTTGGATTTGTGGCTGTAAAAAATCATGGCATACCTGCAAGTCTTATTGCGGATTTATACAAATATGTACAACAATTTTTTTCGCTTCCGTCTGAAAAGAAAAAAAAATTTGAAAACCCTGAACTGGCCGGCCAGCGCGGTTATACATCATTCGGAAAAGAACATGCAAAAGGAAGCGATGCACCCGATCTGAAAGAATTTTTTCAATACGGACAAACAGTTGCCAATGATCATAAATTAAAGTCAGAGTATCCTGATAATGTAAGAGTTGATGACATAGCAGGCTTTAATGAAACATTATTTAAAGCTTACCGCGCTTTAGAAAAATCGGGAAAATATTTATTACAGGCAATTGCATTGTATTTGCATTTAGATGAAAATTATTTTGATGATTTTATTGAAGAAGGCAACTCAATTGTAAGGGCCATTCATTATCCTCCTATTACAACTGAGCCAAAAAGCGCCATCCGTGCAGAACAGCATGAAGATATTAATTTAATAACGCTTCTTGTTGGCGCTTCTGCAGATGGATTGCAGATACTTACAAAAAAAAATGAATGGATAGGAGTTACTTCTTTGCCCGATCAAATTGTAGTGAATGTAGGAGATATGCTACAACGGCTTACCAATAATAAACTTAAGAGCACTACACACCGTGTTGTAAATCCGCCTCGTGAATTATGGCATACGTCAAGGTTTTCCATTCCTTTTTTCCTTCATCCAAAATCTGCTATGAGCCTTGCAGCATTAGAAAGCTGTATTGATGACAAACACCCGAAAGTTTATAAAGATATTACCGCGGGAGAATATCTTGATGAAAGATTAAGAGAGATAGGACTAAAAAAATAATTTGTTCTTTTTTAAATATAAGGAGGCGCATAATTTTTTACAGTTTATAGAAATCAACAAATGGTATTGTTCAGGCATGTTCCTTTTTTAAAAGCTGTTTTTTTTTATACAATTTCTGCCTTCGGCGGTCCGCAAGGACATTTAGGAATGATGCTAAAAACCTTTGTTGACCAGCGCAAAGATGTTACCAAAGAAGAATTAATGGAATATCTTGCCTTCTGCCAACTCTTACCTGGAGCCACTTCTACCCAAACGCTTACTTTAATTGGTTATAAACGCGGAGGTATCCCTCTCGCAGTATTAACACTTATAATCTGGATATTGCCCGCTTGTATTTTGATGAGCACCTTTTCTTTTCTGGTTTATTATTTAAATACGTATCATGTAAATCACAACGTATTTAAGTATGTACAACCAATGGCAGTAGGCTTTATTGCATTTGCAGCTTTCAGAATGTATAAAATATCAATAAAGAATACCATCACTTTTATCATAATGCTGATTGGTTTGTTTACCACTTACCTGCTTTTTAAAACGCCATGGGTATTTCCCATACTTATAATTTTAGGCGGGGTTGTTACCAATTTTAGTGATAAAAGAATTCCTGAAAAAGAAAACATACGCCCTAAACAAATAAAATGGACAAACATTTGGCTATTCGTACTTTTGTTTATCATTGTCGGTTTTTTGAGTGAAAGAGCACGGACGCACAATTGGGAAGACAGGCGGGTATTTAATTTTACCGAAAACGTATATCGTTTCGGCAGCCTTGTATTTGGAGGAGGCGATGTACTAATGCCGTTGATGTATGAACAATATGTAGTACGGAAAAAAACCCAGTACATGACCAAAGAACAATATCTTACTGGTTGGGGATTGGTTCGTGCCATTCCTGGGCCTGTATTTTCAGTGGCTTCTTACACCGGTGGAATGGTTTTAAAAGATATGGGGAAAAAAATGCAGGTACTTGGTTGTGTGATCGGATGCATTGGAATTTTTCTTCCAAGTGCATTATTGGTTTTATTTTTTTACCCGGTATGGCATAATTTAAAAAAATATGTTATTGTATTCAGGGCGTTAGAAGGAATTAATGCCGTAGTAGTAGGAATTATGTGGGCGGCATTTCTTTACCTGCTGAAAGACATATCCATTACGGATTTAAGAACGGTTAGCTTTGTAAATATTTTTGTAATTGCCGGAACATTTGGGCTTCTTACTTTTACAAAAATCCGTTCTCCTTATATTGTTTTAGGATGTTTGATTATTGGGCTTTTAATATAAACTCAGTTGTAATATTGATGTCGGTCTATTTCTTCTACAGCAGCGTCGGGAACTAAAAACCGAATTGATTTTTTTAAATGTATTAGCTTACGTATATGGCTACTCGAAATGTCAAGTAAAGGCGCTTGTAAAACTTTTATCCTTGCGCCGGAAATATCTTTTACTTTAAATCCAAGCCTTTTATAAATATATATTTCATAGTTTTTTAAAAGAGCTTCATAATTTTTCCAGTTAGGAATATTGCTAAAACTGTCGCTTCCCATAATTATAGAAAATTGATGTTGCGGATATTTTTCTTCGAGATAGGTGAGCGTATTTATTGTATAAGAAGGTTTTGGTAATTTAAATTCTACATTTGAAGTGCGCAATTTTCTTTCACCTTCAATACAAATATCAATAAGGCGTTTACGATGGTGCTCATTTAAAAGGGTTTTCTCTTTTTTTAGCGGATTTTGAGGAGAAATTATAAACCAGACTTGATTTAATTCGGTATTATTAGCCACATGATTTGCAATAATAAGATGCCCTACATGTATGGGATTAAAAGAGCCAAAATACAGTCCGACTTTCAAATAAAATATTGATTTTCAGTTATTTATAAAATTTCTACATTTATCTTTGACGCCTCATCCAGCCGAAGACTCAGTGAATATCCTGATACCATAATATAGATGGGATCGCCAAAAGGCGCTTTTTTCCAAACTGTAATTTCTTCATCAGGTAAGCATCCCATTTCCATTAATTTTAAAGTAATTTCATCATTTTCAAAAGACTTAATTTTTACTTTTGTTCCCGGCTTTATTTGCGATAAGTTCATTAATTTAATATTTGGCAAATATATTATTCATCTTAAAAAATCTATTTCGATTTTAGAAATCAATTTGGGCACCCTACATTTTATCAATAATGGCATTTCTCCAGAAATAAAAGATAAGATAAAACTGAAGAATTTTCTTGCGTTTATTTTTGAAAATGAAAAAATCGCTTTTAAAAAATTGAATTATATTTTTTGTAATGATGATTATCTATTAAAATTAAACACAGAATTTTTAGGTCATAATACATTGACTGATATTTTAACTTTTTCCTTTTCGAATAAAGGGCTTCCGATTATTGCAGAAATATATATAAGCGTTCAAAGAGTAAAGGAAAATTCTCTGAAATTAAATGTCGGTTATTATCCAGAGCTTTACCGGGTTATGTTTCATGGCATCCTTCATTTATGCGGCTATTCTGACCATAATCTTAAGGAAAAAAAATTGATGCGAAAAATGGAAAATTTTTACCTGAATAAATATTGTTTCACGTGAAACATTCACAAATCCATTCTTGAGTATTTAAAATTTAGAATAATTTTGACAAATGTTCCCTGAATATGACGTAATAGTTGTCGGCGCTGGCCATGCGGGGTGTGAGGCGGCCGCGGCAGCTGCTAACTTGGGCTCTAAGGTGATACTAGTTACCATGAATATGCAAAATATGGCTCAAATGAGCTGCAACCCTGCTATGGGAGGAATTGCGAAAGGGCAAATTATTAGAGAAATAGATGCTTTGGGTGGTTTTTCTGGAATTGTTACTGATGAAACTATGATTCAATTCCGAATGTTGAATCGGAGTAAAGGCCCTGCAATGTGGAGCCCACGTGCTCAAAACGACCGGATGCAATTTTCTTTAAAATGGCGATCAATATTGGAGAAGATTCCTAATCTTGATTTTTACCAGGACGCTGTTACCGGCCTTTTAAAAAAAGGAAATCGGATTTGCGGCATAAAAACTTCATTGGGAAATGAAATTTATTCTAAATCAGTTGTTTTAACTAATGGAACATTCCTCAATGGAATTATTCATATTGGAGAAAGACAATTGAAGGGTGGCAGGTTGGCAGAAAAATCTTCAATAGGAATTACTGAACAATTGATAGAGTGGGGTTTTGAAACCAATAGACTTAAGACGGGCACCCCTCCCAGAATTGATGGTCGGTCACTTGATTATACAAAAATGGAAGTACAGAAGGGAGATACCGAAATAACTGGATTTTCTTTTAGAAATACAATCAAACCACAAAAACAGCTAAGTTGCCACATAACCTTTACAAATCCTGAAGTTCATAAAATATTGGAATCCGGTTTCCATGAAAGTCCGATGTTTCAAGGCAGAATCCAAGGGCGGGGACCTCGGTATTGTCCAAGTATCGAAGATAAAATAAATCGTTTTTCGGAAAGGGAAAGACATCAGTTATTTATTGAGCCGGAAGGGTGGAATACTATTGAAGTGTATGTAAATGGTTTTTCTTCTTCCTTATCAGAACAAGTTCAGTATAAAGCGCTTACAAAGGTTCCCGGTTTTGAAAACTGTAAAATGTTCAGGCCGGGTTACGCCATTGAGTATGATTATTTTCCCCCTACTCAATTGAGTCTAAGCCTTGAAACACAATTAGTTAGTAACCTTTTTTTTGCAGGGCAAATTAACGGAACCACGGGATACGAAGAAGCGGCTGGCCAGGGATTAATGGCGGGGGTTAATGCACATTTAGCCGTTCGCAACGAAGCTCCGTTAATTCTTAAACGAAATGAGGCCTACATCGGTGTTTTAATTGATGATCTTATTAATAAAGGAACAGATGAACCTTACAGGATGTTTACCAGCAGGGCCGAATACAGGACTTTGTTAAGACAAGATAATGCTGATTTGCGGCTTACAGAGAAAAGCAACCAGATAGGTCTTGCCTCGCAGGAGCGCATAAACAATGTTTTGAAAAAGAAAGGGGAAATTGCAAAAATATTATCCATTGTTGAAGATATAAAATTGAATGCCGGCGATGCAAATAATTATTTAGCAGGGATTAATGAATCGCCCGTAACACATAAAATAAAAATTGCTCAATTGCTGCTACGGCCCGGTATCACATTGCAGGGATTAATAAATAATTTTTACGTTGTTAAAAATAAATTGTGTGTTTTTTCTTCAGAAGCACTACAGCAAGCCGAAATATCTGTAAAGTATGAAGTGTATATTGAAAAGGAAAAAGATATGGTAAAAAAAATGAGCACACTTGAAGATCAGGTAATACCCATTAATTTTAATTATGATAGAATCGCTTCTCTCTCCAATGAATCGCGCCAAAAATTTAATAAAATAAAACCGCAAACACTTGGTCAGGCAAGCCGTATCAGCGGCGTAAATCCAAGTGATGTACAAATCCTCATGGTATATATGGGAAGATAACTGCGTTTACACGTTACCGTTATAATCATCAGAACATGAATTTACAGGTTACTAATCAAACTAAAGGCGAAATTTTTAATTCAGTGAAAACATTTTTATTGGAAAATGAATTTATCATTACAAAAACTGATGATAGCCGGCCATGGGGAGGCTTTTTTGTAATAGATGAGTTACAGGCTGCAAAATTTAAAAAGAAGTTTTTTGCAAATGCTCTTAAAAATAAATCTAACGAGAATAAAAAGATAAGCCCAAAAATACTGATTGTTGAAAGTAATAAACGCCTCAGTTGGCAATACCATCATCGCCGTTCCGAAATCTGGAAGATAATTGGAGGCAAGGCTGCAATAATGCGCAGCCCTACTGATGAGGAAGGGAATACAGAAATAAAAAAAATAAATGACCTTATCTATTTGTCACAAGGCGAGCGGCACAGGCTTATCGGCCTTGATACCTGGGGGGTTATTGCCGAAATGTGGGAGCATACCGATCCGGATAACCTGAGTGATGAAGACGATATTGTAAGGGTGCAGGATGACTTTGGAAGATAACTTCGTATAGGCGTTACCGTTAGTCATGTTTCTTTTATCGCTTCGTAATAACTTACGACTTATTTTTTTCAAACGGCTTGAGTCACATGCTATTTTAAAGGTGTTTATTTTAATTAATCTGAATGTCTTCATGATGCAATGTATCTGCGTATGGGCGTTACCGTTAGTTATGATATTCTTATAACTTCTTCCGGTTCATAATCAACTTGCGTTTGACTTTTTTGGGCTGCAGCCGATCAAAATAGATTAAAACCATCCTTTCTTTTTAAACATAATAATCATCCACACCGGAATTAAAAGCATTAAAGCTACCGCAAAATAAAATCCGTATTTATCGTGCAGCCAGGGAATTTTACTAAAATTCATTCCGAAAATTCCGCCGATAACCGTAGCCGGTGCAAGCAGGCAAGTTACAATGGCCATCACCTTCATGGCTTCATTCATTTTTAAATTTAAATTATTAAGATAAAGGTCCTGCAGGTTAATCATCATATCGCGATAATTTTCTGCAAGATCATTTGCCTGAATAATATGATCATACACATCTTTAAAATACGTTTCTGTTTTTTCTTCTATCAATTTATTTTCACTCCGTAAAATGCCATTTACAATATCTCTCACAGGCGCCACATTTCTTTTTAAAACAATCATTTCTTTTCTGATAAAATTTATTTGCGAAAGCGAGCGCGTATCAGCATGTCGAATGATTGATTCTTCCAATATTTCAATTTCTTCGCCCAATTTTTCCATTACTGCAAAATAATTATCTACTATCATATCAATTAACGAATAAAAAAGAAAATCAGTTCCATTTTGCCGGATCCTGCTTCCGGCAATGCGCAGTTTTTCGCGCAATGGATTGAACACATCCTTCGATGCATCTTCCTGAAAACTTAAAACAAAATTTTCTCCCAGCACGATGCTTATCTGTTCTGTTTCCAGCGAGCGGATATCTTCATTAAAATAAAGCATGTTGAGCAGGCAATATAATATCCCGCTTATTTCATCCACTTTTGGCCGCTGACCTGTGCTTAAAATATCTTCGGCAATTAAAGGATGAATTTTAAAATGAGCGCACATTTCTTCCACTTCTTTTTTTTGAAGTCCTTCAATATTTATCCATGTTACATTTGATGAATTAAGATAAACATAACTCTCTTCGGGCGTTTGCAAATTTTTTTCCGAGATAGAATCTTTGTTATAATCATACACGCAAACCTTCGTTTTGGCGGCATCCTTTCTAAAAGTTTGTACGGTTGGGTTTACGCGCAGCAATCTTTTATTACGCAACATGTTCATTGAATGTTTTATTAAGGATAAATATTTTCTTTCTTTATCATAAAGCTTTCAACAGTGTTTATGTATAAAATAATTATAAACAAAAATTGTAAAACTATTTTATTTTGCATTTGCAGAATAATTTGTATAAGTTTTACCCGGCACATCAGTTGTCCAAATATGGCGAAACATTTTCCAGTTGCCCGCTTCCTGTTTCCAAAGAACAATGTATTCTCCTTTATCCATGCGCTTTCCGGCGTTGTCGGTTAAATTATAAATTCCTTCTTCGGCAACAATGCTGCTATCTCCCCAAATATTATTGATATCAATATCAAAATTTTTTATACCGTTTTTCATTTCTTCGCTAATAAAGTGAATGATGTTGGCTTTCCCTTTAATTGCGGGCATATTTGCCGCCATTACTTTACCATCGGTTGTATAACAATTGGCAACGCCAACAGAATCGCCGGATTTAAAGGCTTTCATATAATTCTGATTGCTTTGTGCAATGGAAGCTTCCGCTTGTTTTATATCGAATGCAGCTGCAGAGTTTTCAATACTTCGTTTATCACTTTCGCTGCACGAAAAAAATATGGTAATAAATAAAACAGGAATTAAATATTTTAATTTGTAAATAAAAGACATAACAAATTATTTAGAGTTTGAAATCTACAATTTTTTTATCTAAGATAATTGATAAAAAAATTTATAAAATCTAATATAAAATTTACTGCAAAGAAGATAATAATTTTTTTGCTCTTTCAAGATCTTGCGGAGTATCAATAGAAACAGGTGTTTCATCGGTTAGTGCCATTTTTATTTTAATTCCATTTTCGAGATAGCGAAGCTGTTCCAGCTTTTCAGTTGCTTCGAGCGAAGACATTTCCCATTGAATAAAATTCATTAAAGCTTTTTTCCGGTAACCATATATTCCAATATGTTTATAATAAATTGGATTTATATTTTTTTCTCTTTTAAAAGGAATTACACTTCGGCTAAATAATAAAGCATTCCCGTTTTTATCAATCACCACTTTTACCGTATTAGGATTTGCAATTATATTTTCATCGTATATCTCATGCATTAAAGAAGCTACTTCAATATTGTGATTTGTATCAATTTTAAAAACTTCTAAAAGATTTTGCAAAGGTTCTTTTTTTACAAAAGGCTCATCACCCTGAACGTTTATAATTACATCTACTTCAATATCGGCCGCGGCTTCTGCAATGCGACTGGTGCCGCTTTCATGCTCACTATGGCTCATAATTGCATATCCGCCGTTTTCAATTATTTCGTTAAAAATAATTGTGCTGTCGGTTACCACAATTACTTCATCAAATAATAAAGTGGCAACGGTGTTTTCGTAGGTATGTCTTATAATAGTTTTATCGCCGAGTAATTGCATTAGCTTTCCGGGAAAACGAGTGGCTTCATAACGGGCAGGGATAAACGCGATTGACTTCATGAAAAAATTATAAAAGCTGAATTATCATTTAGCAATAAAATTATTTTCTTTTTTGCAAAGCAGGAAAATTAATGAGAAACAATTCAGCAGATTTTATGCGAATAAAAATCATATATCGAGGTAATTCATTAAATGCCTGTAATTGGAGTCAATTTCATTTTCAAATAATTCTTCTCCGGCATAATAAGAAATTGAATAATCATATCTTTCAAAAGCAGCGATAATTACCGATATTTCTTTTTTGTTTAAACGAAGTGTAACCTGCATCAATGAAGTGTCGGGTTTGATAACAATATTTAAATGAAGGATTACTGCACCATCGCTTTCTACGATTCTGCTTATTTCTGAAATGGAAAACCGGGAGCGTTCCATCTCAAGCACAATAACGGCGCCGGTTTCATTGGCTCCGGAAAAATTTCCTAGTGCTAACAATAATTCATTGGCGCCAATAGTTCCCAAATATTCATTGGCTTCCGTAACCACAGGAATCGTATTAATTTGATATTGATTGCTGAGCGTAACTGCGTTTAAAAAATGACTTGTTGAAATAACTGATGGATGAATAAAATCATTTTTAAAAAACTCAAGTGTATTTTTTTTATTTTCTTTATCGAGCAAATCGTCCTCACTTATCATGCCGAGATATTTATCTTCTGCTACCACAGGCAAATGCGTTAATTTAAAATCGCTCATCAATTGCAATGCTTTGTCCACCGTATCGGTTAGTTGCAATTGTGGTAAAATGGTATTAATATATTCCTGAGCTAACATACTAGTAATTCAAAAAAAGTAAGAAATACACTTATAAGACAAAAATAATTAATGAACTGTTGCAACGGGTTCTTTTAATTTTGAAAGAAAGCCATTAAGAATTTTGTTAAACTCATCGGGAACTTCCATCATGGGAGCATGACCGCATTTATCAATAAAATGAAGCTCACTGTTTGGAATAAGTTTGTGAAACTCTTTGGCAACAAAGGGAGGAGTGATGGTATCGTTGTTGCCCCAAATTAAGCAAGTGGGTTGTTTTATCTGGTTCAGCTCTTCGCCAAGATTGTTGCGTATAGCGGATTTTGCCAGCGAAATAATTTTAATTACTTTAAGCCGGTTGTTGGTTATTTCAAAACATTCATTCACCAGATCTTCGGTTGCCATTGCGGGATCATAAAAAGTAAGTTGCGTTTTTTTTCGGATGTATTCTTTATCTCCCCGCTTTGGATAACTGTCTCCCATTCCATTTTCAAAAAGGCCTGAACTACCGGTAAGAGTAAGCGATTTTATTTTTTCAGGATGTTTTAAAATATATACAAGAGCTACATGGCCGCCGAGCGAGTTTCCCAGCAAATGAATATTTTCATAACCACGCGTTTCAATAAATTTAAAAACAAATTTTTGCAATCCACCAACCGTAGTGTGCAGCAGGTCAAGCTCAAAAAGCGGAAGCATGGGAACAATAACTTTATTCGACTTTCTGAAATATTCAATAAGATGTTCAAAATTGCTTAATGCGCCAAACAGCCCATGCAGCAATAGAAGCGGCTCGCCTTTTCCTTCTTCAATAAATTTAAATTTTCCGTCTTGTTGAATGTTATAGTTCATTGATACGCTTTGCCGGTTTGTGTTTTGTATTAGCTATGTAATGCTAAAATAAATGTTTCTATGCAAAAAAACAGCGAAATAATATTTGAAATAATTTCTTTCTATACAGATTTTTGGGCTACGCCCGCAAAAAAGGTTTCCAATTGCGAAAACATATCTTTAAATAATGGTATAATTTTTCCAAGATTATTAATCACTCTTGGCCCCCACGGCGATATATATTTATACACCACAGAATCGGCAATTACATTAGGTTTTACCAATAAAATTTTTTCGGTAAAAAATAATATCACACTAAAAATGATTGTGTAAATAATAATATATAAAATCATACCTCCAAGCCTGTCGAGCCATCCGAGCAGTGCAAATTCAATAGTTTTTTTTATAAGCCTCGCCCCTAAGCTCACCAGTAAAATTACAACAATAAAAACCAACAGAAATGAAATAAACGGCAGCCATTTTGTAGCGTTTACTACATTTTTACTTAAATACGCGGCCACTATTGCCGAAAGCTTTAATGCTGCGGCAAGGCCGATAATAAAAGCGAGCAAAGAAAAAATGCCTACAATAAAACCTTTACGCAAACCTTTGAATAAGGCAAGAATCATTACGAGTGCGAATACAATATCAATTATCATACTTTAAAAATATTGCAATAAATGTATGGAACGATGAAAATAAATTTCTTTGCACTGGCACTAATAAAAATATTACTAACGGTGATGCATACACGAAAATCAAGAAGCTAATATTTCTTTTACAATTGCCGCAATGGTTTTGCCGTCTGCCTTACCTGCCAGTTGCTTATTAGCCGCACCCATTACTTTTCCCATATCGGCTTGAGAAGTAGCGCCCGCTTGTTGTATAATTGAAGCAATTGCTTCCTTCAGTTCTTCTTTACTCATTTGCTTTGGCAAAAATTTTTCTATTACTTCAATTTCTTCTTTTTCTTTTTGGGCGAGATCGTTGCGATTTTGCCTTTCATAAATCTCTAAAGATTCTTTTCGCTGCTTTACCAATTTCTGAAGCAATTTTATTTCATCATCCTCTTTTATTTCGCCGGCGTAACCTTCAGAAGTTTTCAGGTTAATGAGGGCTGCTTTAATGGCGCGCAGGGAGCGCAACGATTTTTCATCTTTTGCAAGCATGGCTGTTTTTAAGTCATCCATTACTTTTTGTTCTAAACTCATGCTGTAATTTTTTTTTAATATGATTAATAGTTATAAGAAATTTTACTTTATCTTTTCTTTTTCTATAAATTTTTTATGAAAATCTTTTGCAAAAGATTTTATGTAGTTAGTCAACTCACTTTGGTTGGTTGCTTTTTGAAATGTATCTGCCATGGTGGTAAAAACCTGGAAATAAAAATCGGCCATTTCATCTACCATCATGTCTTTTGTCCAGAGATCAATACGCAAGGCCGATTTATCCTGTGCATCCCAAAATGCAAGAAATAAGGCTTTTGCTGTTTGTGGCTCGTGAGCTGTGCTGCCCGAGGCACTCCATGTTATTTGTTGCGGAACTTTATCAGCATCCAGCTGAATTTTTATGTTTATATCAGATTCGGTCATAGTAAGTGTGCAAAGATAAATAGGTTAGCCAACATACAATACATGTGGCATTTGGTTAGGATATTAAAATTAAAATTTTTTTTACTTTATAATTTGGTAGGTGAAAATTTCGTGTGTGCATTACCGTTATATTCTGAAAATTTCTAAAAAGAAAAGGAATAAGACTTTTAAAACTTCAAAAGGCCTGCTTTTACATAAAAATATTATTACCTCTTTGGTAAAAAAGGTTGAGAAATTTTTATTTCATTTTTATTATTTCTATAACGACTGTAGGCCTTTTTGCAAATCTTCTGCGTTCATTACCGGCGTAAATTCTACTTTAGCATTAAACTTTGCAAAGAAAGGTTCAGCAATTCCCGGAATTTCGGAAGTGTCTTTCATGTCAAATACAATAAAACATGATCGGTTGCCCTCGAATGCACAAAAGTAAGCTGCTTCAGGCTTTAACTTGTCCATTGTTGATTTCATAGTTTGAGCAAGAGATCCATCTGCAACAGCTTTATTGCCTGCTGTTACATCTACAATAACTCTAAGTAAAGTACGCATAAAATTGTTTTGAATTGTGAAAAGAGATTTTTTTTAAATATAATACATTTCTAAAAAAATAAAAACTCTCAATTAATACATTTGGCGCTTTAGGAAATCAAGACAATTATGTGTAAAAATTTTTCAATCCCTCGCCAAAATAACTCTGATGTATTTTGCAATTATATTTTTACTGATAATATTTTTTCTAAAAATTCTTTTCCCAAAATTCTTTTAAAAAAGTTCCTTTTTTGAAAGAACCCTTTTTGTTTCTTCCGTATCTTATTCTACCTTTGCACTCCAAAAAATAAAAAATTATTTATGGTTGATATTAAGCCGGATGAAATTTCTGCGATACTCAGAAGCCAACTTACCAACTTCAATGTGGAAGCCAATCTCGAAGAAGTAGGAACGGTATTGCAAATAGGTGATGGCATTGCACGCGTGTATGGATTAAGCAATGTAAGTTCGGGCGAACTGGTTGAGTTTGAAAATGGAGTAAGAGCTATTGCATTAAATCTTGAAGAAGATAATGTGGGCGTAGTATTGATGGGAGACAGCGGCGATATTAAAGAGGGTGGAACGGTGCGCCGTACCGGCAAAATCGCTTCTATAAAAGTAGGCGATGGCCTTGCAGGCCGTGTGATTAATACACTTGGCGAACCGATTGATGGCAAAGGCCCCATCACTGGTGAATTGTATGAAATGCCGTTGGAACGCAAAGCGCCCGGTGTAATATTTCGCGAACCCGTAAAGCAACCGCTTCAAACCGGTATCAAAGCAATTGACGCCATGATCCCTATTGGACGCGGACAAAGAGAATTAGTAATTGGCGACAGGCAAACGGGCAAAAGCGCCATTTGTATTGATACTATTATTAATCAAAAAGAATTTTATAAAGCAGGCAATCCTGTATATTGTATCTATGTTGCCATTGGCCAAAAAGCATCAACTATTGCCAATGTAATGAAAGTGCTTCAGGATAATGATGCTATGGCTTATACTACAATCGTTGCTGCATCAGCATCTGATCCGGCGCCGCAACAATTCTATGCTCCTTTTGCCGGCGCAGCTATCGGAGAATTTTTTCGCGATACAGGAAGATCGGCATTGATTATTTATGATGATTTAAGTAAACAAGCAGTTGCTTATCGCGAAGTATCGCTTTTATTGAGAAGGCCTCCCGGACGTGAAGCATATCCGGGTGATGTATTTTATTTGCATAGCCGTTTATTAGAAAGAGCAGCAAAAATTATTTCAAAAAATGAGATCGCTCAAAAGATGAATGATCTTCCTGAAAATATAAAACATCTTGTAAAAGGCGGTGGTTCATTAACTGCATTACCCATTATTGAAACACAGGCTGGAGACGTTTCTGCATACATTCCTACCAATGTCATTTCTATTACCGACGGACAAATATTTTTAGAAGGAAATCTTTTTAATGCAGGCATTCGTCCTGCAATTAACGTGGGCATTTCAGTAAGCCGCGTGGGTGGCAATGCGCAAATAAAATCAATGAAAAAAGTGGCGGGTACATTAAAGCTCGACCAGGCTTTGTATCGCGAAATGGAAGCATTCTCTAAGTTTGGCGGAGATCTCGATGCAGCTACCAAAGCTGTTTTAGATAAAGGCGCACGCAATGTGGAAGTTTTAAAGCAACCTCAGTTCAGCCCTTATCCTGTAGAAAAACAAGTGGCCATAATTTATTTGGGAACACAAGGATTAATGAGCAGTGTGCCGGTAAAAAATATCCAGGATTTTGAAGAACAATTTTTACTTGAAATGGAAAACAAACTTCCTGATGTGCTTGCAGAATTTAAGAAAGGAAATTTACCTGAAGATGGATTAAGAAAAATGACTGAGCTGGCAAAAGAAATTATGCATCAGTTTCAATAAATATTTTTTGAATTATTTTTTTTGTAAGAGAGAATTTTTTTCTCTCTTTTTTATTGTATTTATTTCACGCAAGGCGCTAAAGTTAAGAGTACCAAAGAAAACGTTGCGCCTTTGTAATCTTTATTTTCTTTGCGTGAAATTAATTTGATGAAATACTACAAGCTTTTAAAACTTGCAATGTATAAATCATAATTTGTAAATTTGAAAAAATTAAAATTGCATCAATGCCATTTGGAATTATATTCATCTCTCTTTTATTTATGGCACTGGGCATGATTGTTCAGTTCAGGCTCAAAAGTAAATTTGCAACATACAGCAAAATATCTACCGGCAGCGGATTAAGCGGAAAAGAAATTGCAGAAAAAATGCTGCACGATAATGGAATTTATGATGTAACGGTTACTTCTGTTCCGGGTTTTTTGAGTGACCATTATGACCCAATAAAAAAAACTATAAACCTAAGCCCTGATGTATATGAGGGCAGAAATATTTCTGCGGCTGCGGTAGCTTCGCATGAGTGCGGACATGCCGTGCAGCACGCTACATCTTATTCAATGCTGATGCTTAGAAGTGCGCTCGTACCTGTAGTTCAAATAAGCAGCAATCTTGCACAATGGATTATTTTAATCGGGCTTGGGTTGTTTAGTTTTGGCGGCGGCAATCCAACTGTTTTATTAATCGGAATTATTTTATTTGCAGCATCTACTTTGTTTTCTGTTATCACATTGCCGGTAGAATTTGACGCATCGGCACGAGCATTGAAATGGCTGGAGGCTTCACACATCACTTCGCCCGAAGAACATGATAAGGCAAAAGATGCTTTAAAATGGGCGGCGCTTACTTATGTAATTGCAGCGCTTGCTTCCATTGCTTTGCTTATTCAATACATTTTAATTTACCAGGGAAGAAGCAGGGATTAAATAATTTTTTTATCATTTTTATAAACTTCGCATTCTTTTCTCAGGTTTAAATATTTTTTCTGATTTTTATTGGTTTATAAATTATCAAAGGTGTAATAAAGCAACGATTGCAAATCTTGATATTATTTTGAATACCTTGGATACAATTTTGTTGAAGACATTCTTATTTAATAACTCAAAAATCTATAAACATGAAAATTAATTTTAGTTTAATTACTGCTGTAACAACAATGGTGTGCATTACAAGCTGTGTAAGTACTAAAAAGTTTAATTCGCTGCAGGCAAACTACAACAAATTAGAAGACACAAACAACCAACTTACCAGACAAGGCGAGGAATGTAAAAGTAATTTAGACAAGGCTACTGTTCAAATTTCAGGATTACAAGAGCAAATAAATGCAGAACGTGAGCATGAAAAATCATTGCAGTCGGCATTAGACAAATGCCTTACCTCTGCAGGTCAGGGCAATGTAAATATTTCCAAACTCGTAGATGAAATCAATTCTTCCAATAAATATATACAGGAATTGATTGCTTCCAAAAACAAAAGTGATTCGCTGAATATGATACTTACCAATAATCTTACAAGATCGCTGAGTAAAGAAGAAATGCAGGATGTGGATGTGAAAGTATTGAAAGGTGTAGTATATATTTCTCTGTCCGATAATATGCTTTATAAATCCGGCAGCTATGAAATTTCAGACAAGGCAGGAACTACATTATCAAAAATTGCCAAAATTATTACAGACTATAAAGACTATGATGTATTGATAGAAGGAAATACAGATAACGTACCTATTTCAAAACCCAACATTCGCAATAACTGGGATTTGAGTGCCCTAAGAGCATCTTCAGTGGTACAGGCGTTGCAAAATAATTATAGTGTGGATCCGAAACGCCTTACAGCCGGCGGTCGTGGCGAATACAACCCCGTTGCCAGCAACGATACACCTGATGGTAAAACAAGAAACAGGCGCACAGAAATTATTATTACCCCCAAGCTTAACCAGTTTATGGATTTGATTGATAAGGGCCCTGCGGCTGACTCTACAAGTACTCACTGATTAATTATGAGAATAGATAAAAAATTTAAATGGCCACAGAGTTGCCAACCTTCAAAAGGTTGGCAACCTTTACAAAAAAATTTTACTAACGGTAATGCATACACGCTTTTAATCTTTTATTATCAGTCATAAAATTTTTTTAAATATTTTATTTTATCTCGATAAAAATATTTATAAATAAAATTATCATTTCCTTATCCAATGTTTAAAACAGCATTACTTTTATTTTTTTGTTTTTTTTCTCAAAATACTTTTTCACAAAAAAAATTTATTCCATTTTCTGATAAAAATATTTTGTATGAAGGAAGAATTGATTATACAAAAGATGCTGCAATACTGATGTGGCCCGGTACTGCTGTAAAAATAAATTTTAAAGGAACC
>JAICZH010000072.1 GCA_025933775.1 Chitinophagaceae bacterium | reverse complement strand
TTTAATTTGCGACCCACATAACTGTAGGTCATTCCTTTTTCCATTACATTTTTAGCAACGGTATATACATTTTTTCTTTTGCCATAATAACCTTTGGCGGCTTTAAGAATTCTCTTTCTTCTGGCTCTTGAGGCTACTGCATTTACTGAACGTGGCATAATTATTTTTTTTTATTGATATAATTTTTATTCCCCTTCGGGGTTAGGGGCTGTATTATTTCATTCTTAGAAGGCGCATTACAAAAGGCCTGTTGGCGTCGCTCACGCTTCCTTTTTTACGCAAGCTGCGTTTACGCTTTGTTGTTTTTTTTGTAAGAATGTGCCGTTTGTAAGCTTTCTGAAAAGTAATTTCACCGGTACCGGTTACTTTAAAGCGCTTCTTGGCGCTGGAGTTGGTTTTAACCTTTGGCATTATTTTAATTTTATTTTTACACCCTCGCCGGCGTTCCGAACGGTCGGAAACTTATGGAGCCATGTGGGCAATATGTTTTAAAAAAACTACCATTAGGCCAAAACATAAAATGCGAAATGGGGTGCAAATGTAGGAAATTTTTTTTTAAAACAAAGAAACTTTAATCAATGATTTGATTTTTGCGAAACTGCAATCTCTTACATTTGCAAAAAATTTTTAAAACAAATATGAAACTTTCTTCGAACCTGTTAAGATTTAATGAACCTGAAACATTAAAAATGGCAAAGCTCAGTCGGGAATTAAGAGCCAAAGGAATTGATGTGGTTGACCTGAGCGTAGGCGAGCCGGATTTTAATACACCTGAACATATAAAAGAAGCCGCCAAAAAAGCAATTGATGAAAACTGGAGTCATTACACTCCTGTGCCAGGTTATCTCGATTTAAGAGAAGCTATTTGCCAAAAGCTCCATCGTGATAATAATTTATCTTATACACCTCAGCAAATTGTTGTGAGTACCGGAGCCAAGCAAAGCATTGCCAATGTAATGCTGAGCATTTTGAATGATGATGATGAAATAATTATTCCTACTCCGTACTGGGTTTCTTATTCTGAAATTGCAAGATTCGGAAGAGGTAAAGTTGTGTTTATTCATACCATACCAGAAAAAAGTTTTAAATTAACTCCTGAACAATTGGAAGCTGCGATAACCGATAAAACAAAACTGTTTATATTTTCTTCTCCATGCAATCCTACCGGAGCAGTATATTCAAAAAATGAATTAGAAGAGCTTGCAAAGGTGTTTCAAAAATATCCGGAGATTTTTATTATAAGCGATGAAATTTATGAATACATCAATTATGCAAATAATGGCGAAGGCCACCAAAGCATTGCTCAATTTAATTATTTAAAAGACAGAATAATTATTGTAAATGGATTAAGCAAAGGCTTTGCCATGACGGGCTGGAGGCTTGGTTACATTGCTGCGCCAGTTGAAATTGCCAAAGCATGTGAAAAAATTCAGGGACAATTTACGAGCGGTACCAATTCCATTACTCAACGTGCTGCTATTGCTGCATTAGATGGACCGCTAACGGCAACTTGTGAAATGGTAAAGGAATTTAAAAAAAGAAGACAGCGTGTAATGGAATTGGTAAAAGAAATTCCTTGTGTGAAATGTGTAGAACCTGATGGCGCATTTTATATTTTTCCTGAAGTAAAAAGTTATTTTGGAAAAAAAGCCGGCGATGCAGTAATTAATAATGCAAACGATCTCTGCATGTATCTTTTAAATGCAGCACATGTATCTACCGTAAGCGGTGATGCATTTGGCGAGCCTTCCTGTATAAGAATTTCATTTGCCAACAACATGAAAAATATTGAAGAAGGATTTAAGAGAATTAAAAAAGGATTGGAGTTAATTAGTTTATGTGCCAATTAGCTGATTAGCTAATGAAGCACAATTAAATTTAATTCAATTGGCACAATAGGTAATTAAATTAATTCTCATTTGTAATAAAAACCAATCTTCCCAATTAATAATCCAATTCAAAAAAAATATTTAGCAGCAATCCTTCTTTTATTTTGATTTAGTTGCGGCGAATTAAAATTTGCTTTAACAATTTTTGGTAAAGTTATTGAAATGAGAAAAGAAATTTTATTTCAATGCTTAGAAGAATTTTATTAGTAGCAAGCGTTTTAAATATTTTTATATTATTGAGTTGCAGCCGGAAAACACATCCTGCTAAAACACCTTCTGAAACAACGATAAGCAAGACCACAACTGAAACTGAAACAGCCACAACTACAAAACCTGTAACAAAACCAAAAACAAAAACAGTAATACCTAAAGTGATTGTAGTGAACGACAGCGCTGCTCATAAAAGCGTTGATGGAAGATATTATTATGATATGCTTGGCCATCGTTATTGGCGCAATAATAAAGATGGCAAATATTATCTTTTCAATAAATCTATGTATAATAATCCTGATTTTAAAAAGCCGGGATAGCTCTTATCAATTTAATGGGAGTGTAGCAAATGGAATTAAATCTTCTAAAATTTCTGCATCGCAGCCGTGCTCACGCAAAAGATGGATGACATGCAAGGCCTCTATATTGTGCACCTCGCATTGTATGCGAAGAATTTTATCACAATCATTTAAATCGAAATTAGCGGCATAATTGGTAAACTTTTTATGAATTTGCTCAACCAGGTTTTTTGCCTGCGCATGATCTGCTACATTGGTTTTAAAAACTTCCACCATAAACTTATTATTAAATTGCGTGTAGGCGTTACCGTTATAATCATTACTTTTTATTCGTCCACATTTTGTTCAAAAAAATATTTGAGAACTGAAAATATTTTATTTACTTTTTTTTCTCAATCACATACGAGCGCATTTCTTTTACTTTTCCATTTTCAAGATGATACATGTCAATGAAGGATGCATCAAGGGTGCCACCCGCTTTCAATTGGCATTGCACCTCTCCTTCCACAGCCACATAATCTTCTTCCGCTATTGTATTTTTAATTTTTATTAGCGGAGCGCCAATCATCACGTCTTTGTTCAGTTCTGCGCGAATTGCTTCTTTACCTGCATGAGAAAATGCGGGCGGCATATCCCAACATACATCATCAGCGAGATATGATAAAATTTTTTCGGTATCATTTTCTGAAAAGCCTTCATTTATCTTTTCAATAATTTCTTTGTTGGTTAATTTCATAAAAATATTTTTAGTTTTCAAGATTCAATTGCCAGGAAACACCAAACTTATCTGAAGTCCATCCATATTTTTTACTGAATGGATAAGGAGCAAGTGGCATAAGAACCTGTCCGCCTTCGGAAAGTTTTTTAAAAAAATAATCCATTTCTTTTTCATTGCTGCATGTAACGTACAAAGATATGGAAGGAGTAAAGCCAAAACCGTGTCCATGACTATCCATGCACATAAAGGTTTGATCGTTCAATAAAAAAGTGGCATGTTTTATAGTTCCTATGGCGCCGGCTTCGCCGGCGCCATACCTTACTACATTGGTAATTTGCGAATACACAAAAAGCGAAGTATAAAAGTTCATCGCTTCTTCTGCCCTGCCGTCAAACATTAAAAAAGTTTTTATTTTTTGCATATAAATTTTTTTGATATCAATCCTAAACTATCGAGATTACATTTTCGTGTATCCCTCACCGTTAGTTAACAGGTATTATTTTCTTTGAAAAAATATTTCCTTTTATTTTATGATAGCTTACATACGAAACAATTAATATTGCCAGCGAAACCAATGGCTCAAATGATGTAGGCACTGCTCCGTCTATCGAAAAAAGTGCGATGAATGCAGAAATATTATCAATACCAAGCGCCACATACGTCCATTCTTTCAGCCTCATGCCTACAGGAATTATAAGCAACAAGCCGCCAATAACATGGCCAATATTGAGTTCCCACCGAAACCATTCGGGCACGCCAAGATGATGCATTCCATCAATTGCCATCTGACTATTCATAAAAAATGAACCTGATAAAATGAACAGCGCAAGCAATCCTGTGCTTATCCAATAAATAATTTTGGTTGCTTTCAAATTTTTTTGGCTAATCATTTCCATTTTTATTGGTTTTGATTTTTATCATAATTAAGCATCCAGCCTATGCCAAACTTATCTTTAAGTACGCCAAAAGTTGCGCCCCAGAACTGTTGTTTCAAAGGATCGAGCACAGTTCCGCCTGCAGACAATTTTGAAAAAAAAGTATTGATCTCTTCTTCGCTGCTGCAGTTGAGTGATAAGGCAACATTATTTCCTTTGGTGTATCCATCAGGGCCTACACAATCAGTACCCATCAGCAACAGCGCATCCTTTGTTAAGCTGGAGTGTAATATTTTGTCTTTCATTTTCTCAGGAAATTGTGATGCGATTTGCGATTCGCCGATTACCTGAAACATTACTTCGCCGCCAAGGCAATCTTTGTAAAATGTCATGGCTTCGCGGCAAGCGCCATTGAAACCGATGTAAGCATTGATCTGTGTCATGATTATAGGTTTTTAATTTTTAATTTTTGTTACACTAATTTTATTTTTTTTATTACACGAATTGTATCGAATTACACGAATTCACTATTTTACTATTCACAACTCACCATTCACAATTTTTAAAATATTCTTTAATTGATAATTATGCCTTCGTGTATGATATAGCACAAAATGTAATAATTCCAGTTTTGTTACATCGCCAAATGCAGGCAGGTTAATAATTTCTGTAAAATCAATTTTATTTCTTTTTTGTTTCAAATGCTCAATTGATTTTTGAAGCGCAGCACTAACTTCATCTTTGTTATAGTCTTTTTTTTCAGGCACAATAAATGCGGGCGATTGATATTTTGCATCAAAGTCTAAAAAAATTTTTTTGAGTTTCGGAACGCCTGCTTCAGGATTTCTTTCAGAAGGTTTGCCACTCATTTGCAACGCCTGCACAATTCCATTATTTGATTTAATTATATGAGTTACCAATTGTGCGGCTGTCCAGCTATCTTCAAACGGAACTTTGTTTATGGCAGAATGATTAGTTGATGAAATTAAATTTAATAATTCATCCCATGTTTCATCAAGCGATGCAAATAATTTCTTTGTATCTGTTTTGTCAAGTATCATAAAATATTTTTTTGTAAAAATTTATTGTTCTGAAATCTCTTTTATCTTTTCAAAGTTTTTAATCTCTTTTATCTCATAGCGATGCTATAACAGAAAAAATATTTCCTGCGGGATCTTTGAACCACGCTATATTCGGGCCTTTGGACGCATTCGTACTGCGCACAATTCCTTTTTTATCGGTTTTAATTTCGCCTTCATATTGCTCAAATGTAACTCCCTTTGCAGTTAATTCATCCACAGCATCATCAATATTTTTTACCGGAAAATTAAGAACGGTAAACGTTGCCGGTTCATGGTTTGGCTTTGGATATATCATCACATGATTGCCTTGTGTAAGTTCCAGTTCTATTAATCCCATCGGGTTATCTTTTACCTGCAAGCCCAACACTTCGCTGTAAAATTTTTTTGCTTTTGCAATATCATTTACTGAAAAACTACTGAATGCTTTTGATTGTATCAACATGAATTTTATTTTTTAAAATGATAATTCATTATTTTTTCTTTAAACAAAAAAAATTATATCATTTGTTTGATGATCTTTTTTAAATTAAAAAACTATTTCAATACAAACGTACAATCATCAGGCAAAAAAAAGCGGGTGCAAATGCGGCAATATCACGGGTTAATTACGACAAACATTTTTTATTTTTGTTTTGAAAATATTCTTTTAAAAAATTCTTATTTATGAAACACGTTTCTATTCTTGTTCCCCGGGGCCACACCAGCGTTGTAAATATTGAAGGAACACACCAGATGCTAAATGAAGTAAATTCAGTATTAAAAAATATGGGAAAGCCTCCCTTGTTTAAAGTAGAGCTGGTGGGCATTTCAAAGGAAACGAGCCAGCGGAATGGATTATTTAAAATTGATGCGGATGTACTAATTAACGATGTAAAAAAAACCGATCTTATCATTATTCCCGCTATTCATGCCGATGCAAAAACCATGATGAAAAATAATGGCGCATTTATTCCGTGGGTGATAAAACAATATAAAGCCGGCGCAGAAGTGGCCAGCTTTTGCATTGCTTCTTTTTTTCTTGCCTCTACAGGTTTATTGAATGGAAAACAGTGTGCCACACATTGGAGCGCAGCCAACGATTTCAGAAATATTTTTCCTGAAGTAAACCTTGTTGATGATAAAATAATTACGGAAGAAGATGGAATTTATACAAGCGGCGGCGCTTATTCATTTACAAATTTGGTGGTGTATCTTATTGAAAAATATGCTGGCCGTGATGTTGCGGTGATGATTGCGAAAATGTTTATGATTGATATTGACCGCGTAAGCCAATCGCCGTTTATAATTTTTAAAGGACAGAAAGAACATGATGATGAACCGATAAAACAAGCGCAGGAATATATTGAAAATAATTTTGAAGAAAAAATTACCATAGATCAGTTGGCATCAATGTTTGCACTGGGCAGAAGAAATATGGAACGCCGCTTTAAAAAAGCAACAGCTAATACGGTAACCGAATATATTCAGCGTGTAAAAATTGAAGCTGCAAAAAAGAATTTAGAAAAAGGAAGAAAAAATGTAAACGAAGTAATGTATGAAGTAGGTTACTCTGATACAAAAGCATTCAGAACTATCTTTAAAAGAATTACCGGCTTATCTCCTATTGAATACAGGAGCAAGTACAACAGGGATGCGATTGCCATTTAAAAAAGAATTATAACGGTAACGCGTACACGCAGATTATCTTTTTTCAATGAAGCCAAAGTTTGCCATTTTTTGTTAAATGTTTTAAACAAAATTGTAAGCGTTATATCGTAATTTTACATTATCATTTTTATGAATCAAACAAAAACATATACGCACCAAAACAGTGATACCGATTTGCTGATTGACAATGAAAACGGCTGCCAGCTTATTATTTGGAATGACGATGTAAATAGTTTTGATTGGGTAATTACTACTTTGATAGAAATATGCGGCCACACAATTGAGCAGGCCGAGCAATGCGCCATGATCATTCATACCAAAGGGAAATATGGCGTAAAAGAAGGCTCATACGATTTTTTAAAACCCATGTGCGATGCGATTACAGAACGTGGAATCAATGCAACCGTAGAACAGCTTTCCGAATATTAACTTCTTCTATCTTTTATTTTATTCTTTCTTTTTTAATTTTCACAAAATAAAAATTAGCAATGACTGTTTTTTTGCAACGTGATGCAAATGATTTTCCTGATGTGGAATTGGCTGATAATAACGGCTTGCTTGCATTTGGGGGAAATCTTGAAGAGTCAACTTTGCTTAATGCTTATAAAAAAGGAATCTTTCCCTGGTATAATCCTGATGAACCCATTTGCTGGTATTGTCCCAACCCACGCTTTGTTTTATTTCCTGAAAAAATTAAAATAAGCAAGAGCATGAAAACAATTCTTAAAAAAAATATTTTTTCTTTTTCAATAGATACAGATTTTATAGGTGTAATAAAAAATTGCCAGATGGCTAAAAGAAAAACCGCGCCCGGCACCTGGATTACCGATAAAATTGAAACAGCTTATACAACACTTTTTAAAAACGGATATGTACACAGCGCAGAAGCCTCGCATAATAAAAAATTAGTTGGCGGATTGTACGGCGTGCAATTAGGTAAAGTTTTTTTTGGTGAAAGTATGTTTGCAAATGAAAGCAATGCCAGCAAATTTGCATTTATAAAATATGTGGAAGCATTGCAAAAAAACGGAGTGGCATTAATTGATTGTCAGGTCTATACTCCTCACCTGGAGAGCCTTGGCGCAGAATTTATCCCGCGCAAAAAATTTATAAGCTTATTGAATGAATTAATAATTCAATGAAATTTTTTTATGCGGATATTTTGACGCATGTTGATAAATAAGCCCTCTTATGTAATCATTTTCCGCGTAAGGCGTGAGATGATATTTTAATTCGTGAATGGCATTAATAGTTATATCAGCGGGCAAATAACCCATGCCATAAAATTTTCCTTTCTCCATCAAAATGCAGCTTTGCTGTTCCTGTTGCAAACCTGAATCCATTAAAGCAAAAGTGGGCAATTCATTATCCAAATAATGAATGCAAGCCCACACTCTTTTATTATATTCTTCAGCGCTTTCTAATTGTTCGCAAGCGCCTTTACATTTTTTTTCAGCAAGTAACTGACACGAAATATTTTCTGATTGCAGGAAACAAAGTTTGGGGCAAAGCTCAAACTGATGCATTAATTTTCGCAGTAAATTATGTCCTTCTATCAATAAATTAAAAGTGTATAAAGGTTTAATATTTTTTTTCTTTTTCTCAATACATAATCTTATATATCCTTTTCTATCTTCAAAAAAATATAAACCATAAGATTGCTCAAACCTTTTCTGGCTACGGTTTTGCTCTGGCCACAGCTTTTTAATTTCAATGCTTTCCAAAATAAAAGCCATCAATTCCGTTGCCGTAGTTGTGTAAGTGATGTTATAAATTTTTTTTAAAAATTCCTGCTTTTGCCGGTTGGGTTTATTGTTACTAAAATGACTGTTTATTCTTTTACTTAAATTTTTCGCTTTACCTACATAAATAACTTTTGATTTTTTATCGAGAAAATAATATACGCCCGGTTGATGCGGCAGTTTTTTTATTATAGATGAAGAAATGTTTGGTGGAAGAAATTGTTCTTTGCTTCGCGCATTCAACATCGTATATACATGACCGTTAGTATCGCATTTTAAAAGGTGATGAAACAATTGTACAGTTGCCATTGCATCTCCTGCAGCCCTATGCCGGTTATCAATTTCAATACCGAGGTGCTTGCATATTTTACCAAGACCGTAGCCCGGTGCACCCGCAATAATTTGCCTGCCAAGCCTTACCGTGCAGAGCTTTTTACAATTAATATCATAACCGCATTGTGCCAAATGATGCTTAATAAATGAATAATCAAAATTTACATTGTGCGCAACAAATATTTTATCATAAAGCATTTCATACAATTCGTCGGCAATGCTGCTGAAAGGCCTTTCATATTCTACCATTTCATTGGTGATGCCCGTGAGCGCAGCAACATAGCGGGGAATTGTATAAAAAGGATTCAGTAAAGTGTGAAAACGTTTTAGTATTTTTTCTCCATCCGAAATAAATACAGCAATTTCAGTAATGCCATTTGCAGCAGCATAACCGCCCGTTGTTTCAATATCTACAATAGCGTAAAGCAAAATATATTTTTAAAATGTAAACTTACTCACTTCTTATAAATAATGTGCCTGTTGTTTTTATTACATTTGCAGGCTATAAATTTTTTTAATAAAGTTATGGATTTAAGTAAAAATTATATTCCTGCGGCAGTAGAAGAAAAATGGTACAAGCATTGGCTTTCAAAAAATTATTTTAAAAGTGTTCCGAACGATCGCACGCCTTTTACAATTGTAATTCCGCCACCGAATGTAACAGGCGTATTGCACATGGGACATACTTTAAATGAAACGGTGCAGGATATTTTAATTCGCAAAGCACGCATGAGCGGTTTCAATGCTTGTTGGGTTCCCGGCAGCGATCATGCTTCCATTGCTACCGAAGCCAAAGTAGTTGACATGCTCAAAAGAGAAAAAGGTATTGATAAGAAAGATTTATCGCGAGAAGAATTTTTAAAATATGCTTATGAATGGAAAGAAAAATATGGAAATATAATTTATAATCAAATTGAAAGGTTAGGCTGCAGTGTTGATTGGGACAGGGTTTCATTTACTATGGATGATTATTATTATAAAGCGGTTATAAAAGTTTTTGTGGATTTATATAATAAAGGATTGATTTATCGCGGAGCAAGAATGATCAATTGGGACCCCGTTGCAAAAACTGCATTGAGTGATGAAGAAGTGGAATATAAAGATGTAACTGGAAAATTGTATTATATAAAATATTATTTGGTGAAAAGTGAATTGTCAGTTGTGAATGAAGAAAATAATTCAATTTACAACTCACAACTCACAACTCACATTGTGATTGCTACGCAGCGCCCTGAAACTATCATGGGCGATGTGGCAGTGTGTGCAAATCCTAATGATGAACGTTATGCAAATTTGAAAGGAAAAAAAGTTATTGTTCCATTAATTAATAAAGAAGTTCCTGTAATTTTTGATGACTATGTTGATAAAGATTTTGGAACAGGTATTTTAAAAATTACTCCTGCGCACGACATTAATGATTTTAATATCGGGCTTAAACATAATCTTCCCGTAGTGGATACTTTAAACGAAGATGGAACGCTGAGTAAAGCTGCGCAAATTTATGTTGGTGAAGATCGTTTTGTTGCAAGAAAAAAAATTGTAGAAGAATTAAAACAAAAAGGTTTATTGGTAAAAGAAGAAGAATATATTACAAGGCTTGGATATAGCCAGCGCACCAATGCAGTGGCCGAGCCAAAAATTTCCACACAATGGTTTATAAAGATGAGAGAGCTTGCCCGGCCTGCATTACAAACGGTTACTTCCGGTGAAGTAAAAATTCATCCGGGTGAAAAATTTAATGCCACCTATAAATATTGGCTGGAAAATGTAAAGGATTGGTGCATCAGCCGGCAGCTTTGGTGGGGCCAACAAATTCCTGCGTGGTACGATGAAGATGGAAATGTATTTGTGGCGGAAACAAATGAAGAAGCGAAAAAATTGGCAACAGGCAATAAGCAATTGACAAGAGATGAAGATGTTCTTGATACATGGTTTTCTTCGTGGCTGTGGCCGATTGAAGTTTTCAAAGGAATTACGGAACCAAATAATAAAGACATTAATTATTATTATCCAACATCAGTGCTGGTTACCGGTCAGGATATTATTTTTTTCTGGGTAGCAAGAATGATTATGGCAGGCATGGAATACATGCATGAAAAACCTTTCAGCGATGTGTATTTCACCGGAATGGTGCGAGATAAACAAGGCAGAAAGATGAGTAAGCAACTTGGCAACAGTCCTGATCTTTTACATTTAATTCATGAATATGGAGCCGATGCCGTGCGCTTTGGAATTATGATCTCATCGCCGGCGGGAAACGATTTATTGTTTGATGAAAATTCTTTGGAACAGGGAAAATATTTTAATAATAAACTTTGGAACGCAATGAAGCTGGTGAAAATGTGGGGAGAAAAGTTAGAAGTTACAAGTTACCAGTTGCAGGATACAAGCGGCTTTGCAGTTAATTGGTTTGAAAACCGATTGAACGAAGTGAGAACTACTGTTGATAATTTAATGAATCAATTCCAGTTAAGTGAAGCGTTGAAAATAATTTATTCATTGATATGGGACGATTTTTGCAGTTGGTATCTTGAATGGATAAAACCGCCGTTTGAAGAAAAAATTTCTGAAAATATTTATTCAAAAACAATTTCTTTTTTTGATGAGCTGGTGCAATTGCTCCATCCGTTTATGCCATTTATTACAGAAGAAATTTATCATCTTTTAAAAGAAAGAAATGATGATCTTATTGTAAAACAATTTTCAAAAGCAAAAGAATTTAATTCCGAAATTTTACAACAGGGAAATACGCTAAAAGAAATAATAACTGCCATACGCGATGCAAGACACAAACACAACATCAGGCAAAAAGAAATCATAAAATTACATATTGAAACTGCTGATGAAAAACAATATGAACCGATAAAAAATATTCTTGCACGGCAGACAAATGCAGGCAGCATCAGCTTTTCAACAACTCCTGCAAATTCTTTTATCAGCATTGTATCGGGTAAAGAAAAAATTTTAATTGAAACAAATATTGAAATAGACACTGCTGCGCAAAAAGAAAAATTGCTCAAAGACCTGAATTATCTTAAAGGTTTCCTAAATAGCATTGATAAAAAATTAAGTAATGATAGATTTGTACAAAATGCCCGTGCTGAAGTAATTGAATTGGAACGTAAAAAAAAATTAGATGCCGAATCTAAAATTCATGCGATTGAACAAAGCCTATCTTCTTTAGAATAATATTTTTCAAAAAAATAAAATAAAATTAGGATGAAACTTTTTTTTAAATTATTGCTGATTATTTTTTTTGCAAATGCAAGCCAGTTATCATTTGCACAATCTCCCGTTATTACAAAAGTTACAAAGTTTAAGCCGCCTGTTGTACAAACTTTTATTGGTGCAAATACTAATGGCGCTTCCATTACAAAAGATGAAGCTTCACAACTAATTACATTGCCTTTAAAAATTATGGATGATAAAAAAAATTTATATCCGGTAAGCTCTTATCATTTTCTTTATAAAAAAAAGGGAACCGTACAAGATGAAAATACCGGTAAAGTAAGCCCCACTTTCACCAATGTTTCCGATTTTTTTAAAACCACTCCCCTTCCCAAAGTGTGGGTTGATAATTTAAAAAATGGTTTTCAAAAAGGCGATGAATTATATTTTTTTGACATTATTGTTACTGATAAAAAAAACAGGAACTTTTTTGCTCCCGATTTAAAAATAAATGTTCAGTAACTGAATAATAAATCTTTCCATTTATTTTACAATACCTCCATTTACTAAAGCAACAACTACCAATTATTCAATAGTCCATCGGCTCAGTAAATAGCTTTGTAAATTGATATTGTTTATTAATTTAGTATTAATTTTTACAACTTATTTTTAAACCCGATAGATTGAAACTGTATTATTTAAACTTTAATAATGCCGGTTAATACCTGTTTAGAACTATCCTATAAAATTCCGCTCCTCTTAAAATTTTGTATATTAACAAAAGCTTGATTTTGGCCGCATGATGTTTTATAAATTATATTATAAACGAATTATTTTTTTTGTATTAATAAATTTTTTTTCGTGCAAAATTTTTGCCCAGGAAAATAATTATATTGATAGTTGTATCAACTGGATTAATACGCACCCGAAAATTGATTCGCAATATATTCAAACGCTTCACAGGCTTAGTTACCGGTACAGCGAAAAAGATGTAAAAAAATCTTATTATTATTATCAGAAAGTTGAAGAGCTCAGCGATAGTCTTAATTTTACTTTTGGAAAATCGCTTGCACAAATAAATCTTGGGATTCTTTTATTTAACTCAGCCAGCTTCGATGCAAGCAATAATGCTTTTTTTAAAGCTATTGATTATGCAGAAGCCTGCGGAGCGCTCCGTTTAAAAGCCGTATCGCTCAACAATGCTGCGGATAATTTTTTAAGTTTAAGAAATCTTGCCAAATGCAGGCAATACACTTACGAAGCCATTCCGATTAATACCCAATTAAAAGCATGGCGGGGCGTAGCTATCAATTATGAATTATTGCATAGATGCGATTTTACTGAAAAATTATACTCTTCTGCAAAAGCGCAATTAATGAAAGGAATGCCATTTGCTTTATTAGCCAATGAAAGCTATATTTTTTCGCAGTATGATATTGGGTTTGGAAAATTACAGGTAATAGAAAACAATTATGATTCAGCAAAATATTTTTTCAGAAAAGCAATTGATGAAGCGCTGCAGCAAAATGACTTGCGAAACCAATTTAGCGCTTACCTCGCAGAAGCGCAATATCTGAAAATTTTATCTCCTCAAAAAAAATTAATTATACTGGACAGCGCTTTAACTATTGCTAAATCCACCCAATATTATGAAGGTATTTCCAACGTTGCGGAACAAATATCTTTAGTGTACGACAAAGAAGGTAATGCTGATTCTGCATTAGCTTATTTTCATTTATACCGCGCCGGATTCGATTCGCTTTTTTCGCAAAACACCGGGCTTAATTTAGTAATCAGTGAATCGGAATGGATGGTGAAAAAGAAACAAATTGAAAACAATCACTTGACAGAGCTTGCGCAATTGCAAAAAAAACAGCTCGTTTTTAGAAATGCTTTATTGCTTGCAGTGCTTATTTTATTGGGGTTTGCGCTGGTAGCTGCATTTTTCATCAATAAATCCATTCAATCCAAAAAGAAAAAAACAGAATTGGCTTTTAAGCAAAAAATTGCAGAATCGCAAATACAATCGCTTCGTGCGCAAATGAATCCTCATTTTATTTTTAACTGCCTCAACAGTATTGAAAATTTTATGATGCAAAATGAAAAACGAAAAGCCAGCGATTACCTGCATAAATTTTCATTGCTTATCAGAACCATTTTAGACAGCAGCCGCAATGAGCTTACTACTGTTGCACTGGATATGGAAGCATTAAAATTATATATTGACCTTGAGCAAATGCGTTTTAATAATAAATTTTTTTACAAAGAGTTCATTGGCCCAAAATTAATGGAAGACGATCGCAATGTGCCATCATTATTAATACAACCTTATGTAGAAAATGCCATCGTGCATGGAATAGCGCACAGCCATCGCACCGATTTACATTTAATGGTATCGGCAACGTTAGAAAATGGTTTTATAAAATATGTAATTGAAGACAACGGAATAGGAAGAAACCAATCGGCCGATTATAATAAACTAAATAAGTTGCATCACAAAAGTGTAGGATTAAAAATTACTGAAGACAGGATACGATTATATAACGGTGTAGAAAACCTGAATGGTTATATAAAAATTATTGACCTGTACAATCACGAAAATAAACCCGATGGAACACGGGTAGAGGTAAAAATTAAATCTTTCTGAAATGGAAAAGATAAGAGCTATTTTAATAGACGACGAGTTGAACAGCCTGCAAAATCTTCAGCAAAAATTGGAAGTTTTTTGTCCGGATATTGCCGTAACAGCCGTTACACAAAAACCGGAAGAAGGTATTATCCTCATCAGGCAACACCAGCCAGATGTTGTTTTCCTGGATATTGAAATGCCCAGAATGAGCGGCTTCCGAATGCTGGAACAGCTTGGCGAATATGACTTTGATATTATTTTTACAACTGCTTATAATCATTATTCAATAGACGCCATTCGCATCAGCGCATTTGATTATTTGATAAAACCCATTGGCATTGAAGACCTGCAACATGCGGTTGAGCGATTGAGCAAAAACCTCAACAAGCAAACCAAAGAAAAAATTGATATTCTTAAAAAATCATTGAGCGATAATCGCAGCCAGGAAGATAAAATCGCTATTCCTACTTTAGACGGAATCGAATTTATTCCTATAAAAAATATCATGCATATTGAATCGAAATCCAATTACAGTAAAATATTTCTTATAGAAAATAAAAGCATCATGGTAACAAAAATTTTAAAAGATTTTGAAGAGATGTTGCTTCCATATAATTTTTACCGGATTCATAATTCACATCTTATTAATGTAAATTATATTCAAAAATACATCCGCAGCGATGGCGGCCGTGTTATGCTTCAGGATGGAACACTCATAGATATTTCTCGCCGCAAAAAAGAAGAATTTTTAAAAATGATTGGAGGATAAAAAAAATTTTAGAACCCTGCAAGTGAATATTTTTTATTACTAACGGTGATACCTAAACGCAGTTTTGCAAATAATCATTCCGAAATATTTTTTGTGAAGGATAAGTTTAATATTTTTTTTTAAGAAAAATAATTGAATCATCATTTCTTGCAAGCATTAAAATCTTTCCATACTTCGCCGATCGAAGTAATTTTATATCTCTTACTTGTCCTTTAATAGCAGATAAATTTTGTTGCGAAATATAATTGAAGGAATCTTTTTTATTAAAAGTAAAAAGCGCAGACGCCTGTGCATCATATCTTCCTTCATAAGGTATCACATCAAAAAAATTTCCACCGGTTATGTATGTATTTTCATTGAATGGCGATTGCACTATTTTTTCAAAAGAAAATACCGGCGCCAATTGCAGCGATGCAGGCAAATCATGAATTATAAAATTTCCTTTGCCATCGCCGTAAAAAACTGCTGAGCCAAGGCGCTCTGCCAGCAAGGGTTTTACAGTATCAATCCATCCGTAAAAAACATCTTTCATTGGTACGCCTGCATAATCTGAATATAACAGATAATGTTTTCTTAATTGAGGCAATGGCCTTTCTACTTCATCTTTTGCTAAAAAAGGATACTCAGTACCATTCGATGTATATGACATGAGTTGGCTTACTTTTCCACTTGCATCGTAAACGCCGACATACAATCGCAAAGGGCCATCTTTACCACTCCAGAATTTATTATTCCACCCCCAATTGCCGGCCAAAATATCTACATGGCCATCTCCATTTACATCATCAGCAAAAACCGTTTGCCATAAACCGGTTGACTTGGGAACAATTGTTTTTTCAAATGTTCCATGCTTGTTTATAAAGATTGTCATGGGCATCCATTCGCCTGTTACAATTAAATCTTTCCAACCATCATTATTTACATCAGCAAATGTTGCTGAGGTAACCATTCCTATTTTAGAAAGCTGAATAATATTTTCATTGGCTATTGTAAAATTTCCCTTGCCATCATTTAATAATAAATAAGAAGTTTGCGGGATGCCGTAAGCACGGGCATCGGCAAGGTTTCCAATAAATATATCCATATCACCATCGTGATCCACATCTGCAACCGTAACGCAAGATTTGTTTTGAAATATTTGGGGTAAAGAATTATTTGATTTTATAAAGTTTCCTCTTCCATCATTAAAATATAAACGATCAAGCAAATAATTATTATTGCCCGTATATTCATTGCCGCCGCTTACAACATATAAATCCGGATAACCATCGCCGTTAGCATCAAAAAAAACAGCACCCACATCTTCGCAATTTGCATCTTTATTAAACACAGTTGTATCTGCAGAAATGAAAGAACCATTTTTTTGTTGAATCATTAAAACGCCTGGCAGTCCTTT
>JAICZH010000190.1 GCA_025933775.1 Chitinophagaceae bacterium | reverse complement strand
TTTTAGCGCTTATAATAATTTTACCAGTAAACCCGTAGATACTGATATTAATAGCTATGTAACCGGCAAAGCGCTCAATGGACTTTTTTATTATGTAGCGCAAGAAGAAACCAGCATCAGAAAAAATCCTGCTGAAAGAGTAACCGATATTTTGAAAAAAGTTTTTGGAAGTAAATAATTTTTTGCCACGAATTGCACGAATTAAAACAAGTATTAATTTTTAAGTGATAATTTGTTTGTTTCTATTTTTCGATTAATTTAAAATAATGAAGCAAGTTCTATCAATTTTATTTTTTATGTTTAGTTATTCTGGTTTATTTTCTCAAAATATAATCGGAAACTGGCAAGGAAATATTAATATAAACAATCATCAAATTCCAATAGCATTTCATTTTTATAAAGATAGCCTTGGAAAGATAAATGGCAAATGGGACAGCCCTTCGCAAAATGCCAGGAACCTTCCCTGTAGCGATGTTGCTGTAAATGGGGATAGTGTAATGATGGGCATAAAAATTATTTCAGGATATTATAAAGGAAAATTTATTAATGCTGACTCTATTTCTGGAATGTGGCATCAGGGCAGCGCACAATTATTACTTAATATTTCGAGGAGCAATGATTCAGCTTTTGAAGCACCGAAAAGACCGCAAACGCCAAAGCCTCCTTTTGATTATTTAAATGAAAATGTGGAATATTCTAATGCTGATAATTCCATAAATTATGGTGCGACATTTACAAGACCCACTTCAACTTTAGATAAAAAATATCCTGCAGTTTTATTAATTACCGGAAGTGGAAAACAAGACAGGGATGAAACTATTTTTGATCATAAACCATTTGCAGTAATTGCAGATTATTTAACCAAAAGAGGAATTGCTGTATTAAGAGTTGATGACAGGGGAATGGGCAAAACATCTGGAATTTTTGATACCTCATCTTCCCAGGATTTTGCAAAAGATGTAGAAGCTGGTATTATTTATTTAAAATCAAGAAATGATGTTGACACGAAACATATCGGATTAATTGGCCATAGTGAAGGAGGTATGATAGCGCCACTCGTTGCAGCTCATGATAAAGATGTTGCATTTATTGTAATGCTTGCCGGCACAGGCGTTCCAGGCGCTGCTATTATTGATTATCAAAATACTTTACCTTTAAAAAATGCCGGCGTAAGCGATAGTGATATTCAAAAATTTCTTGAGCTGCATCATGCCCTTGTTAATGCTGCTACTTCTTTTATAAATGCAGATGATTTTATAAATGAAGTATCAAAAATTTATTACGACTGGAAGAAAAAACAAACGCCTGAAACATTAAATGCATTGATTAAAGGAAATGATGAAGATATTATTTCATCACTGCAAAAAAATTACAACGCTTTTCATTCTAAGTGGTTTAAATATTTTTTAAAACACGATCCAACAAAAGATATTGAAAAATTATCTATTCCTGTTTTAGCATTAAATGGTGAAAAAGATGTACAGGTTGATCCAAAAATTAATTTACCGGCAATTAAAGCGGCGCTTAAAAAAAGTAAATCCAAAAATTATAAAATAGTTGAGTTGCCTGGCCTGAATCATTTGTTTCAGCATTGTAAAAAATGTACCGTTGCAGAATATGGAGAACTCGAAGAAACTTTTGCACCTGAAGCATTAAAAATTATGGGAGACTGGATTGAAAGTGTAGTGAACAAATGAAATTAGCTTTTAGAAAAATAACTTAATGATTCAATAATTCACAACTCGCCATTCACAACTCATAATCTGCAATCTCCGCAAACGCCTGTAACCACCATCTCTGCGTGTTGCGGCTTAAAACCTTTCGGTAATTTTATTATGGGAATATTTATTTCATCAAGGCAA
>JAICZH010000157.1 GCA_025933775.1 Chitinophagaceae bacterium | reverse complement strand
ACCCAAAGAATGTAACCCAGCCCGTATCCTGTAATTGGAGTCCTTGAGCCGCTCTCATCTTTAATAAAAGTGGGTAACAATAAAAACGATAGAGCTAATATTGTTGCAGCTCCACTAATTAGCATTGCTTCTTTTTTGTTTTGTACAAAAAGTATCAAAGCATAGATATACAAAGGATTTGCAAACCAAAAAAAACTTTCAAAAGCACCTCCTAAAAACCCTAACCACCCAAGAAAAAAAATAAAAACTGAGTGTAGATTTAGTGAATCAGAACTGTCGCTAGTTGTATAAAATGCAGGCTGTGTCAGTGAAATGATAAGAAGGACAATTGAAACTATTGTAATGACTTTTTTTGTTGTTACAATTTGTTTTATCATATAAAGAAAGAATTCTTTTCTATAAAAGTTTAGAACAAATAAGTTTCTCAGATTGTCTGTATGCAATTCTAATTTACCATTATGATTTGCATTAGTACTCATCTTCTTTTTTGTATTGTTGAGTTGGTTCAATACATTCGAGTGCAATCAGACTACTCTCCAAAGTAATACTTTTTATTTAACTCATTTAAAAATTAGGAATGCTATTTAAAATAATCACACACTTTGCGCAGCAGCCTTTTTAATCCAGTGTTGCAGTTCATCAGCAATTACTCTGTCATTGCTCAGTCGCGGCACTTTATTTTGGCCGCCAAGCTTGCCAACACTTTTCATATAATTTATAAAACCATTTTTTTGTACCGGAATAATTTTTAAAGGTTGTAAAATATTTCCTTTAATTAAATCATCATAATAAATATTTTTCTTTCGGAGGTTTTCATTCACCTTGTGCGCAAATTGTTTTAAATTATGCGGAAGATTTTCAAACTCTATAAACCATTCGTGATAACTTTTATTTTCATCGTGCGAAATTTTTGGAGCAACGGTAAACTCAGTTATTTTAATATTTTCTGCATCTGCAGCTTTTAATAATGCACTCTCCACTTCTTCGCCAATTACATGCTCGCCAAATGCAGAAATAAAATGCTTCACTCTACCGGTTACGGCTATACGAAAAGGATTTAGCGAAATAAATTTTATAGTATCGCCCGTATTGTAAGCCCACAAACCGGCATTGGTACTCACTATCAGCACATAATTTTCATTCAGCTTTACATCTTTTAAAGTAAGTCGTGTAGGATTTTCATTCATAATTTCTGCAGCAGGCACAAATTCAAAAAAGATTCCACTATCAGTATTTAGCAACATTCCTTCTTCTTTATAATTATCCTGAAATGCAAAAAATCCTTCGCTTGCCGGATATAATTCAATAATATCAATTGGCTTTCCGATTGTTTCTAACAGCTTTGCTTTGTAAGGTTCAAAGTTTACGCCGCCCTGCACCAACACACTAAACTCAGGAAAAATATCTTTAATTTTTTTTCCGGATTTTTTTACCAGTTCATCAAAATACATTTGAACCCAGGGTGGAATGCCACTAATCAAAGTCATTCTTTCACCAATAGTTTCATCAACAATTTTATCCAATTTATTTTCCCAATCGTCAATACAATTGGTTTCAAACGATGGCAGTTGATTCGATCTTAAATATCGCGGGATATGATGATTTACAATTCCGCTCAATCTTCCGGTTGGTATTCCGCCTACTCTTTCGAGGTCGGGCGAGCCGCTTAAAAAAATCATTTTACCATTGGCAAATTGTGTGTTGCCACTTTGTATCATGTAGCAAAGAAGCGCATTGCGGGCAGTGTTGATATGATTGGGAATAGAATCTTTTGTAATTGGTATATATTTTATACCACTGGTTGTTCCGCTTGTTTTTGCAAAATAAATCGGTAACCCTTTCCATAAAATATTATGCCTGCCTTGTTTTATTTTTTCGATGTATGGCTTAAAATCTTCATAATCTTTTATAGGAACATTTTTTACAAAATCATCGTGATCTTTTATTTTTTCAAAATGATGTTCTTTGCCAAATTCTGATTTTAAACCGGTTTTAATAAGTGTTTGAAAAATATGCTCCTGGTCGGTTGCAGCAGTAAGCATTGATTTACGAATCTGCTTATGAATATATAAGGCAAATGGTTTTGCAAAGAATGATTTTATTTTCATCTTCATCAGGCTAATCTTAAGTTTGCAAATTACATAGAATTATTAAATCAATCTTTCGAATTCAGTAACAATTGCAAGGCCATTCTTTATCCAGATCAATACAAGTTATAACAACTAATCCATCGCTTTCAGGAGCCACAACTATCCGTAAATGCTGGTGTTCATCACTATTTCCTTCAATTGCATAAGTGTCGTCGCCTTTATTGCTGCGGCCGCTTTTAGAATAATTAACATTTCCATCGTGAATGATTTCTTTTATTTCATTTTCGGTAATGTGCCTGCAATCCATCCGGCACCGCGCATGTTTGGTTAAGATAAGATGTGTTGTATTTCGAAATGAATCATTGGAAGAATTATAATTTTTATTTTTAAACCAAAGAATAATAATTATAAATATTATTAAGATCAAAAAAATAAAAATATTTTTTTTCATTGATCAAATATAAGTTCAATTCTTATACACTTTAAAGATGAAAACTTCATACTAAAAATCAATTTACTGATAAAAATTTTAAAAAAATTCGTTCAGTAGCGTAATTCCAGTATCGAATATTTCAAAAAACATTATTCATTATTTTTGCATCTTATGTCATCCACAAAATCCGTTGCACTACATACCCTCGGCTGCAAGCTCAATTATGCCGAAACTTCATCAATTGAAAGATTGCTGGAACAGGATGGTTTTGTAAAAAAAGATTTTACCGATGCAGCCGATGTTTATGTAATCAACACTTGCTCTGTTACTGAAAATGCAGATAAAGAATGCAGGCAAATTGTAAGAAGAATACAACGAAGATCGCCACAGGCAATGGTAGTTGTAACGGGATGTTATGCGCAACTGAAACCCGAAGAAATTGCTTCCATTGATGGTGTTGATCTGGTTTTGGGCGCTGCAGAAAAATTTAATATTACACATCATTTGCAACAACTCACAAAAGGAAATAGCGCCAAAATATGCAGTTGCGATATTGAAGAAGTAAATGGTTTTCATTCATCGTTTTCAATTAATACAAGAACAAGAACTTTTTTAAAAGTGCAGGATGGCTGCGATTATAATTGTTCTTTCTGTACCATACCGATGGCGCGGGGAAAAAGCAGGAGCAATACCATTGAAAATGTTTTACAAGAAATAAAAAAAATAAAAGAAGCAGGGGTAAAAGAAATTGTGCTTACCGGAATAAATCTCGGCGATTTTGGAAAAGATAATAATGGAAATAAAACTAATAAAAATTTTTATGATCTTTTGCAAGCAATAGAAAATTTTGATGGAGTAGAGCGTTATCGGATTTCATCCATTGAGCCTAATCTTTTATCAAATAACATCATTAAGCTTGTTGCAGAAAGTAAAAAAATAATGCCGCACTTTCATATTCCCTTGCAAAGCGGTAGCAATAAAATTTTAGCGTATATGCGTCGCCGTTATAAAAGAGAATTATATGCTGAAAAAATATTTTTGATAAAAAAATTAATGCCGCACTGCAGCATTGGCGTGGATGTGATAACCGGCTTTCCCGGAGAAACGCAAGAAGATTTTAATGATACGGTTCATTTTCTTGAAAACCTTGATGCATCTTATT
>JAICZH010000156.1 GCA_025933775.1 Chitinophagaceae bacterium | reverse complement strand
TTGGCTATAGCATATAACCTTGAGTAAAGGATAATCCTTTTCTTTTTAGCTTCAGGATATAATTTAAATTCCTCATTCATATATTTTAAAGCTTTATGATAATCGCGATCAATTCCGGTATTTCTTCCATTGGCTTCGTAAAATGCTGCCAAATTCATATTAGCACTTTTTTTAAATTTATCTCCCTCATAAAGCCTTATCCAGTAACCATTATTAGAATTGATATCATAATTGCCATCGGCAGAAAAACTAAAGAATGCAAAATTATCAGCCGTATCTGTTTTTACTGTACCCACATAATTATTTCCGCTTTTTTTAAGTTGCATATCATCAGCATGTTCCTCATTATTTCTCATTGTATAAACGATCGCATTAAGGGGAGATGTAGTGTTGGCTATGGCTCCTGAAGGAGTATAATTAATTGTGATGACATCTCCGGCTTGTGGTTTTTCGGGAGAGAACGTAAAATTATTTTGAGCAAAAGTTGGTACGCTAAAAAATAAAACCGTGATGAACAATAAGTTTTTCATTTGTAAAATTTAAAAGTTTGCTGGAATAAATACATGCAATTTCTGCAGGCTGAAATTTGGGCTTCCACTCGTTTAGACCCGCCCCTTCCTTAAAATAAAAGTACATATATTTATTCGTTTACTACATTTTTAAAAAAAGGCCCAGCGAAACCAGGTCGTTTTTTGCCACCACAAAAGGATTCAGTTATATTTGCAAAACTTTTTTGCGGCCCCGTAGCTCAGTGGATAGAGCAACAGCCGTCTAAGCTGTGGGTCGAACGTTCGAGTCGTTCCGGGGTCACTCATTTTCTCTCAGATTTTTTTCCATTCGACATTTAACTTAATTTCCCTCCAAAGCATTTTAAAATGGACGTTCAAATCGAAGAAAGCTGGAAAAAGGTTTTGAAAGAAGAATTTGAAAAACCTTATTTTCAGCATATTATAACATTTTTAAAGGCGGAAAAAGCAACGGGAAAAGTAGTTTATCCACCGGGGCCTTTAATATTTAATGCTTTTAAACAAACGCCTTTTGACAAGCTGGAAGTGGTATTGCTCGGCCAGGATCCTTATCACAATAAAGGACAGGCGCACGGACTGAGCTTTTCAGTGCCGGATGGCGTACCAAAACCGCCTTCACTTGTGAATATTTTTAAAGAATTGCACAATGATTTGGGTATTAAGATTCCTGAAAGCGGTAATCTTGAAAAATGGGCCAGGCAGGGTGTGCTCTTGTTAAATGCTTCTTTAACGGTTCGTCAAAATGAACCTGGTAGTCACGCCAAAATTGGATGGCTACAGTTTACAGATAGTGTTATCAGGAAAATATCGGATGAAAAGGAGGGAATTGTATTTTTGCTATGGGGCAAATTTGCGCAGGAAAAGCAGGCACTGATAGATGAAACCAAACATTTTGTTTTGAAAGCGGCGCATCCGTCGCCATACAGTGCTAATAATGGTTTTTTTGGCTGCAGGCATTTTTCGATGACGAATGAACTATTAATGAAGCAGCACAAATCTCCCATTGATTGGAAATTATGATCCAGTAAACCAATAAATATTGAAGAATTTTATTTTTGGAATAACCGCAGCATGGGCGTTAATAATTTTTGTGGTAACCATGTTGCTCGTTGCTTTACCAATATGGTTTATCGGTATTTATCCCGAACCAAGAAGAACTGAATATTTCCGGCAAATATCAAAAGTGTGGATGCAGATATTTTTTTTTCTTTCCGGATGCCGGTTAAAGGTATTTGGTAAAGAAAATTTTAAGCCCGGCGAAGTATATATTGTTACTTGTAATCATAATTCATTATTGGACATTCCGGTTTCAACGCCATTTATTCCGGGAACCAACAAAACGATTGCGAAGGCCGAAATGGCCAAAATTCCGCTCTTCGGACTTATCTATAAACGGGGCTCTGTTTTGGTAGACAGAAGTGATAAAAAGAGCAGGCAGGATAGTTTTAGAAAAATGAAACGGGTGCTTGAAATGGGAATGCACATGTGTATTTATCCTGAAGGCACGCGAAATAAAACGAATTTACCCTTAAAAGAATTTCATGATGGCGCCTTTAAACTTGCCAGGGAAACAGGAATATCTATAATTCCGGCTATTATTCTTAACACAAAAAAAATATTGCCCGCGGGAAAAGCCTTTTATTTCAGCCCGGGAAAAATTGAAATTCACTTTTTACCGACTATTGTGCCGGGCGATTATGAAGATTTTCTGTTATTAAAGAAAAAAACTCACCGGGTAATGAATGATTGGCTGGTGGCAAATGGCAAATCGTAAGGTTGAAAAGTGTTTATTCAATCATTTTATTCCTCATTCCATACATAATCAGGCCACCGATTGTCTTCGCGCCCACCTTGTTTTTCATATTTTGCCGTATGGTTTCTATTGTCCTTGGGCTTAGGAAAATAAGCTTTGAAATTTCGTCGGTGGTTTTATCTTCTCCTAACAACTGAAGAATTTTTAACTCTTTTTCATTAAAATTTACCGGAAGCTCGCGGCCGTATTGAGTTTTTACGTTTCTTTTCTGCATCAATTTTCCCATTACCGCCTTATTCACCAATTGGTTAAAATAAAATTCTTCGTTCATGCAGGTAATGATAGCCTCATAAATTTCATCCGGATCGGTTGTCTTCGTCAGATAAGCGTTCGCTCCCATTTCCATCATTTTACTTATCATTTGCTGGTCGTCATACATGGAAACGACGATAATTTTAAGATTATCATATTCTTTACGGAGCATCTCAATCGCATTAATTCCATCAATTTCAGGCATCCTGATATCCATCAATATTAGATCGGGCTTTTTAATGGTCATCTTGTGCATCAAATCTTTCCCGTCTTCCGCTTCCCAAAGTAATTTAAGATTTTCCCTGGGTGTAAGCGCCATTTTAATCCCGTCTCTGAAAATTTTATGATCGTCTGCAATAGCAAATTTAATAATGGTAGATAGCGACATTGAATTTAAATCTTAGGGATATATTGTAAATATAGTGACAATAACGAATATTTAAAAAAGTATATTACTGCTTGCTAATCTGATTATTAAAAATATTGTTGCATAAATTGTATCGTAAAATTTCGATCTTATTCGCTGGTAATGTTTCCTTCCTGACTTATCGTTTTTTTACTATTTACCAGTATTTTTTCAAGGAAAAAAAAGCGAAAATGTGCTCTGTTTAATTCTTACTCACTATATTATCTTTGCCGGGAATTCGTCAAAAAGTGTAAGTAATTTTCGCGCCTGCAGCAGATAATTTAAATCAAAAGCAGGTTCAAATCCAATTCTTGATTTTACACAGTGTCGTTGGCGAATGAACCTACACTACAAATCAAAATCCAGGCAACTTTTGCCTGGCCATCTCCCAAAATGCAAAAAATAAAGATAATTACCTGAGTAAAAATCTATTTTCTGAATAGTAAATTTACGGTAAATGTATCGTGATACTACGCATTTTTTCCACGTTATTTTACGTTTGATTTTCGCTGAAACCCTTAATGGTACAACGTTTTAGCGAAAATACATTAATTGTGTCATAAAATAAGCGGTTGCACATAATTTTTATTTGTCTGAAGTTAGCACTCTGAATTACTCAGATAAACCATATTAAAAAACAACAAAAACTTACAGTTATGAACACAATCACAACCGCAACAGAAACAAAAAATCTTGCTCAAGTAGGAGAAGAAATCGGATTAGCAGAAGGAAT
>JAICZH010000068.1 GCA_025933775.1 Chitinophagaceae bacterium | reverse complement strand
AAATATTGATTTTTCTCTTCAGACACAAGACGTGAAAGCAAATGGCCCATTGGCAATTGAGTGGGGGAAGTACAACCTTAAATTTACCCCTAACGAAAAATCTCCGGTTCCGGCTTTTGCTGACAGTGGAAATTACCTCGTGTATTGGTGCAAAATCAATGACAAATGGAAAGGTGTGTGGGACGCTCCGGTAAGCACTGTGCCTTTACCTTCAAAATAGAATGTAGGGCCAATAAACTACCCATAGAAAATTCGGTTTGAGAAGGATGAAATCAAAGTAACCGTTGTTAGGAAAATTAATAAGTTTTTATAAAACCAATGGAAAAGTATTATCAAAATATTGGGTATTATTTTTTGATCTTGATTCTTTTCATTGCTCTCGGCTTTTATTATTCTCCCATTAATAAGTATTTTAGTTTCATGTGGGTGCATTTTAGGATAATTTTCAGAATGTTCATGTAACGTGGAGCGCATCGGACAGTATTCCGGTTTGTAAAGAATGTAATGTATGATGTCATGAGAGGCACAAAAATCATAAAACTCTTGTTGCTGTTAATTACGGTGTTGTGTTTTTTGGCAGTGCTTATTTTATTGTTATCGCTTAAAATAAAATCTTAGAAAATTATAATCATTCAAATTATCATTCAAAAAAAAATATTATGAAAAAGTCACCGGTTTATATCACAATTCTCACTTGTCTCTTCTTCTCGCTTTATTCAAACTCATTGCATGCGCAGTTATTAAAAAAAATTATGAACACTGTAAAAAATACTACGGACAACACGGTAAATGATAAAGCAGCCCAAAGCACCTAACCAGGTGTTTGATAAAGTAGATAACGCTACAAAAACTAAATCAGCAACAACTTCAACAAGCACGCAAGACGAAGGTGATACAGCTTCTACAAAAAAAGTATTAGGCGCATTTGCGAAAGCAGCCCAACAAAATCCCAATGATACTTCATCTGCAGATGTAACAATGAAAGCATTAGGAATATTAGCGGGAGGTGGCGGCGTTATTATGAAACTATTACAACAACTACTACAAAAAAAGGCACATCAAAAGACACTTCCAAAACTTATATGACATCATCTGGTGAAGGCCGCAAAGAGATGCGAATGAGTATTCCCGGCGCTATGAGCACCAGGTTTATAAATATAGGACGTGCAAATAATCCAAAGTATAATGTTATGTTATATCCTGAAACAAAAACGTATGCGCTGAATATCATTGATACTTCACTTATTAATTTTGGTAATGACACATACGATGTTACCAAGCTTGGTAATGAAACTATACAGGGATACAATTGTACTCATCTAAAATTAAAATCAACTTTCGGTAAAGGAATGTTTAAATCATCCTCAACAATGGATTTATGGACAAGTGAAAATGTGCCTGGTTATTCATTCCTAAAAAAAATAATGATAGACCAAAACATAAAGCCACAAATGTTAGAAGCTCTTGAAAAAAATAATTGCGGTGGCTATATTGTAAAAATGGCTTCTTCAGATAAAGACTACTCAATTGAAATGACAATTATAAAAGCAGAGGATAAATCTTTCCCGCTTCTTTATTTGAAATACCTGCCGGTTATAAAGAGTCAAATGAAAACATGATGTACCACATGGTTTCGGGAGCAAAAAATTGAGTACCTTTTCTTTTAAGGATTTTTAGCTACAAAAAACTTAAATTTCTTCAGCAATTTATAAATGTGAACAATCGTTATTACATTTACTAAAATTTTAAATTAAATGGAAATATTAAACGACAAATCTAATTTTAATCCCATAACATATACGCCAACCGGAGAACAAACGCGTACCCGTTCTTTTTTGGCCAATGTATTTTTATTAATGTTTATTGCATTGGGTGTTTCAGCATTTTTTGCATGGCAATTTTCTATCAATACTACTTTATTAAGTTACCTCATTGTGCCTGTAACCGGCACCCTCACGGGGCTTGGCATGGTAACAGTTTTTGCGCCGTTAGGTTTTGTATTGCTGATGTCTTTTGGTTATCGCAGGCTTTCAGCAACAGCGCTCATGGCATTGTTCATTGCGTATGCAATCATCAATGGCATCAGCTTTAGTTTTATATTACTTCAATTTACTGCAGGATCAGTGTTAGGTTGTTTTTTATCAGCCTCTGCCATGTTTGGCGTAATGGCGTTTATGGGTTATACCACGCATCAGGACCTTACCAAATTTGGGCGCATATTAATTATGGGCGTGATCGGCGTTTTAATTGCAATGGTTATAAACTTTTTCCTTCACAGCAGCGGGTTAGATTATCTCATCAGCATTATCGGCGTAATGGTGTTTACAGGGCTTACCGCTTATGATGTGCAAAAATTAAAACGAATTGGTGAAGGTATTGAATACAATGATGTTTCAGCAGCAGATACTAAAAAAATGTCTGTGCTCGGCGCATTAAATCTTTATCTTGATTTTATAAATATTTTTCTTTTCCTTCTTCGCTTGTTTGGTGGGAGAAGAAATTAAAAAAATTATGATCGTTATTAAGCCTCACACATGTTGTGAGGCTTTTTATTTCCCAATTATCGCAGTGCCGCAGCTATCTGGCAATGGCAAACGAACTAATCCATTTTCATCACAAAATTTTTCAACTGCTTCTTTTGCGCCTTTATATGCATCGTTGTTATAATCATGAATAAAAATGTAACCGCCTTTTTTTAATCTTGAAAAAAAATATTGAAGACCATTATAAATAGGATCGTATAGATCTGCATCAATGCTTACAAAAACAAATTCTTCATTTACATCTTTTGCTGTGTCAGGAAAATATCCTTCTTTAACAATGCACTGATTTGGGAAAGGCATAATATTCAAAACAGCTTTTACAGATGTATTGCTGAAATCCTGCGTGCCGCTTGAGTAAGTATGTTCAATTTCTGATTGAACATCTTTTTTTTCAAAACCTTTGAAGGTATCAAAGAGATAAAATTTTCTATCAGGAAAATACAGATTGATGTATCGTGCAAACTTTCCTTTGTAAACTCCCAACTCTGCAACGGTGCCACTGATGCGCTTTTCATTGATTTCGGCGGCAATTAACTCAAGCGTTGAAAGCCTGATATAATCCATGTAGTTGCGGTCAATATTTCTTTTGCGTTGTAAGTATAATAATGAAGCGGAGAGGTAAAAATTTTTTTTATTAAAAGTTTTTCCAAATAAATAATTAAAGCCCTGGATAAGTTTCATTAATTAACGATTGACGATTTACAATTTACTACTAACAGCCTTCATAATTCTCAATTCTCAATTCTCAATTGTCAATCTTTCTTTGCTTCAAACTCTTCCCTAATAATATTTAATGCACCGCCGGCTTTAAACCATTCAATCTGTTGTTCATTATAAGTATGATTTACCAAAAAACTTTCTGTAGTTCCGTCTGTATGATTTAAGTGCACAACGAGCGGTTTATTTTCACTGAAAGAAGTTAAGCCGGTTATATCAATTGAATCATCTTCTTTTATTTTATTGTAATCATCTTTATTGTCGAATGTGATGCCAAGCATTCCCTGTTTTTTCAAATTGGTTTCGTGTATGCGTGCAAAAGACTTTACCAGCACGGCTCTTACGCCGAGATGCCGCGGTTCCATTGCTGCATGTTCGCGTGAAGAACCTTCGCCATAATTTTCATCGCCAACAATTACAGAGCCTACTTTTACAGCTTTATATTCTCTTTGTGTTTGCGGTAATGGTCCATATTCTCCGGTAAGTTGATTTTTAACAAGATTCGTTTTATCATTAAAAAAATTAACGGCGCCAATTAAAAGATTGTTGCTGATGTTATCCAAATGACCGCGATACTTAAGCCACGGGCCAGCCATAGAAATATGATCGGTGGTGCATTTTCCTTTTGCTTTTATTAATAATTTTAAATTATACCAATCGGTTCCTTCCCATGCGGGGAACGGTTCTAAAATCTGCAACCTGTCGGAAGTGGGTGAAACGATAACTTCAATCTTACTTCCATCTGCTGCAGGAGATTGATAGCCGGCATCATCAACTGCAAATCCTTTCAAAGGCATTTCAATTCCTTTCGGTTCTTTTAATTTTATTTTTTCTCCTTTATCATTGGTAAGAGAATCGGTTAATGGATTAAATGTAAGCGTGCCCGCAAGTGCAAGCGCAGTCGTTAATTCAGGCGATGCAACAAATGCATGTGTGTTGGGATTGCCATCATTTCTTTTTGCAAAATTTCTGTTGTAAGAAGTTACGATAGAATTTTTTTTATTGGGATCTTTAGAATGCCTTGCCCACTGGCCAATGCAAGGGCCACAAGCATTTGCTAAAACAATTCCGCCCATTTCTTCAAATATTTTTAAATAACCATCTCTGTCAACAGTAAATCGTACTTGTTCCGAACCGGGAGTAACTGTAAATTCCGATTTTGCTTTTAATCCATTATCAATCGCTTGCTGCGCAATAGATGCGGCTCTGGTAATATCTTCATAAGATGAGTTGGTGCACGAACCAATTAAACCAACTTCTAATTCTGCAGGCCAGTTATTCGTTTTTACAGCTTCGGCAAATTTTGAAATAGGCCAAGCCAAATCAGGAGTGAATGGCCCATTAATATGCGGTTCTAATTCAGATAAATTTATTTCAATCACCTGGTCAAAATATTTTTCAGGATCAGCATACACTTCTTTATCACCTGTAAGATCTTTGGAAAGTTTATCTGCGCCATCAGCTACTTCTTTTCTTCCAGTGCCTCTGAGGTATTCAGCCATTTTTTTATCATAACCAAAAATAGAAGTGGTAGCGCCAATCTCTGCGCCCATATTGCAAATAGTTCCTTTGCCTGTGCATGATAAAGAAGTAGCGCCTTCACCAAAGTATTCAAGAATGGCTCCTGTACCTCCTTTCACGGTGAGGATACCCGCAACTTTTAAAATAATATCTTTTGAAGCAGTCCATCCATTTAGTTTTCCGGTTAATTTCACGCCAATTAATTTTGGAAATTTTAATTCCCACGGTAAACCTGCCATTACATCACATGCATCTGCGCCGCCCACGCCAATGGCTATAGTTCCCAAGCCGCCTGCATTTACGGTATGCGAATCTGTTCCGATCATCATACCGCCGGGGAATGCATAATTTTCTAAAACCACCTGGTGAATAATTCCTGCGCCGGGTTTCCAAAAACCGATACCATATTTATTAGAAACTGAAGAAAGAAAATCATACACTTCTTTGTTTTGCGATTTGGCTCTCGAAAGATCAGGCACAGCGCCTACTTCAGCTTGTATCAAATGGTCGCAATGAACGGTGGAAGGAACAGAAACTTTTGTACGTCCCGATTGCATAAATTGTAACAATGCCATTTGCGCCGTGGCATCCTGCATGGCAACACGGTCGGGCGCAAAATCAACATAATCTTTACCTCGCTCGTAAGCCTTGTCTGCATTACCTTTCCAGAGATGAGTGTATAAAATTTTTTCGGTGAGTGTGAGCGGATGATTCACAACTTTGCGAACTGCTTTTAATTTATCAGCATAGCTGCTGTAAATTTTTTGAATCATGTCGAGATCAAATACCATTTTAATTTATTTATAATTTTAGAAAAACAAGAATGATAAATATTGAAAAGATTATTTGCAAATTTACTTAAAATCAAAATAAAATTTTTTTACATTCACGAAGCGTAAGTTATCTTATCATAAATAAATTAAAATGTAAAAAAAGGATTTTGATAAGATTGAGAAAAATATTATGTAGCGATACATGAAATGTCAATTCATGTTATTTTTTTTGCTTGTTTATTTTTGGCTTTGTCAAGTTTCTCTTTTTCTCTGAAATTGATTTTACAATTGTTTGCCCGTGTATAATTTGTTTTTGATCTTTAACTTTAGAAAGAGAATTTGAATATGCCTCGTTTACAAGTTTCGTTATATATGCTTTTGGAAATTTTTTCTTGTCAGTTACAAGGATGTAGCGATACTGAGCTCCTTCTCCTAAAAGAATTTTGTTCGGGTCTGAAAGTTCACTGCCCCAATAAAATCCAAAATGAATATTTTGATTTGCCCTGTAAATTGCAATGGAGCAAATGTTGTGTCCAACTTTGTCTGTTACAGACCAACCCAAAGAAAGAGCATTATAGTTATCATAAATTAATTCATTAGCTTTGGGACATAAGTTCCACGCAAATTCCCGAAGCCACGTAACTAAATCTATTATTTCTTTGTCAAATGTTTTAAGAAACTTGACGAGGTCTGTTGTTTGTTCTTTTCTCATTTTAAAGTGCTTACATTTTATTTACTCCTCCAATTTTATTTTATCATATTTTAAATTATCAATTTTTAGTGAGTCAAAAATTCATTCTTTCTTTACTTCATCAATCACATTTAAAAGGCCGTTGTCAAATTTATCTTCCGCGAGTTGCCAGAACATAATTCCATTCAGATGATGTTTTATTACATATTCCGTTTTTAATTTTATGGATGCGGAATCATCGTAGGTTGCAAATAATTTTCTTTCCATATTAAATGCATAAGGAGCTTGCGCAATGCTGTCCCAATATTGCGTGAAACCGTTGGCAACATTAATTGTATCGGCAAAACGACTGAATGATAATCCATGATAAAATCGTGCAGGACGATATATGCCGTTATTGGTTGTATCGGTAACCTGAAACAACCTTGCATAAAAGGCAGCGCCAATAGCGATTTTGGCGGCAGGCACTCCCGCTGCCATTAAATTTTTTACTCCTTTATCAACCGATTCTGTTTGTTGTGGCGTTGAATACAATGGCGTATGATGTCCTGAAACCATACTAAATCCTGATGTAAGATCATAGCTCATCAGGTTTACACGATTTACTAATGGCATTACATTTTTCCAATCAATGGATGAATCAATGTAAGTGGTAAATCCTCCAGCTGCAAAACTGATTTCTTTTTTATTGCCTAATTTTTTTCTTAATCGTTTTACCAGTGCAGTGAAATTATTTTTATCTTCCGGCGAATACAGATGCCCGGGAAAACCAGCAATGACGGGATATTCCCAGTCCAGATCAATGCCATCTACTTTAAAATAGTTGCATAAATGTTTTGCAGTTTTTGAAAATATTCTTCTCCCTTTTTTTGTTGAAAATATTTCAGAACATGTTTTGCATCCGCCCCAACCGCCGAGTGATAAAAGTATTTTTAATTCAGGATTTCTTTTTTTTAATTGAACCATTTTTTGAATGGTTGCACTATCGCGAATATTGCTTACTGAAAGTGAATCACCCTTCAAATGACAAAAACTAAAAATGAGATGTGTAAGTTTTTCAACTTCAAAACTATCAATCATAGTGGTCCTTCCGGCATAATAAGCAATTACGGCAAAATCATTTTTATCATTTATTTGCTGTGCATTGGATGAAACTACAATTAAAGAAAATAAAATAAGAAAAAAAGAAAAACGAACCATGGGAATAATTTTGATAAAGTTATTTAAAAGATTTGCGATACAATTAAGATTAAAAATTTGTATAATTTTTTAATATAAAAAGTTTTTGGAAAATCTATTTATTCAATTAAGTATTTTATATTTTCAATAAAAAAAAATAAACTTGTATATGAAAGATAATTTTTCAAAGCAATCCGATTTGTATGCAAAGTTTCGGCCATCTTATCCAAAAAAATTATTTGATTTTTTACTTCCATTAGTAACTGAAAAAAAATGTGCATGGGATTGCGGAACGGGCAACGGGCAAGTGGCTGCGGTTCTTTCCGAATATTTTGATAAAGTATATGCTACAGACATCAGCGCTCAGCAAATTAATAATGCAACAAAGAAAAAGAATATTTTTTACTGTGTTGAAAATGCAGAAGAAACTATACTGCCTGGTAATACTTTTAATTTAATAACCGTAGCGCAGGCAATACATTGGTTTGATTTTGAAAAATTTTATCAACAGGTAAACAAAACATTAAAACCAGAAGGTATCCTTGCAATAATAGGTTATGATTTGTTTAGAATAAATAAAGACATTGATTTTTTAATAGATGAATTTTATAAAAAAACAACAGGACCTTACTGGGATAAAGAAAGAAAACATATTGATGCGCATTATACTACCATTCCATTTCCTTTTAAAGAAATTAAAGCACCTCATTTTTTTATAACTTATACGTGGGAAATAAATCAAGCCCTCGGTTTTTTAAACACATGGTCAGGAGTGCAGCATTACATTAAAAAAAATAATGAGAACCCGGTTGAAAAATTTTCTATTCAGCTAAAAGAAGCATGGGGCAAGGCTTTAACAAGAAAAGTAACGTTTCCTGTTTTTATGAGAGTGGGGAAAAATAATTCGTGTCAATCCGTATAATTTGAGGCTATAATTTATTTATCTCACTTTGTGTAACCGAATTTTCATTTACTCCCTGAATAATTTTTTTACAATTTTTTGCGCCGCAATTGCAGATAAAACTTTCCATTTCATTATTAAGAAAAGTAGTGTAATCCAGCGTCAGTTCTTCATCTGCGGCAATTGATTTTATAGCAACCACATTCAATCCTGAATACGCAGTATTAGGTTCGCATGAATGATTTTGAGGGCTCCATTCTGCGGGGGCATTATCCCACAACACATACACCTCGCTGCTTACAGGCCATGCATATCTTCTGAAATTTTCGCGATCTTCTTCATTCCAGTTTTGTTCTACATATTTTTTGGTAACCAACCTGTGTGGCCTTTCTTCACTTAAAAAAATTATTTCACCAGGTTGTAAATTTTTCGTTGCATAAATTCCGTAGCCGGATAATGCATTTCCTTTTACAACATATTTTTTTTGTTTTTGCAAATGACGATATATTCCTTCATTAATAATTGTATGTAGAAAACCTGCTTTGCCTGTTGGTTCATTCATCAGAATATAATCGGCAGAGCCTTCATAACCTTTATCATAAAAAACAGAACAGGTAAAATTTATTTCTAAAAAAAATATTTCATTTTTATCATTCACCCTGAAATCGAGACGGGCATAACCCTCACCATTAAATGCTTTAAATATTTTTGCGGCAGCATTTTTTAATTGTTGCGCAAGTTCAGGTTCTGTACATGGAATATTACATTCTTTATGCAGCTCAGAAGTTTTAAGCGAATAGGTTTTAAATTTTTTTCCTTCGGGAAAAACAAATTCAAGCGGATTATAAACAATACAATTTTTTTTATCGCCTGCTTCGGCAGCAACTAATACAGTAAACTCTCTTCCCACAATATATTTTTCTACCAATATTTCAGGATATTCATTCAAAAGAAAATCAATTTTTTTATTCAAACTTATTTTGTCTTTTACCAACGAATCCGTATCAATACCAAGACTATCACCGGCCTTGGCAGGTTTTATAAAAAGCGGAAAAGATAGTTTTGAAATAACTTCATCCACCTGATTTATATTTTTTACCAACACATAAGGCGGTGTATTTACGCCGCAGGTGTATGCAACATATTTCATTAATTCTTTTGGCGGATCGTATAATAAAGCAGTAGGCCCCGTGTAAGGCAGGTTAAGCATTTCAAGCGAATGAATCACATCAATAGATGGCACCGCCCATTCTAAATATCCTTCACAAAGATTTATAAAAATGTCGTACTTATTTTTTCCAAGTTCTTTTAACTGGCGATACGTGGAAAGCTTATTGAGAAAGACATGATCAACAATATCGCCGGGAAGCAATGAAGAAAGGTCTCTCGGCGGATCATAATTTTTATAATCAACATCTGTTGTAGAATAATCGGGTTGCAGCACACACACTTTCATTTCTTTTTTTTTATTACGCGGATTTAAGCTAATTACACGAATTATATACTTGAATACAATCTGTTGCTTTAAATTAATTTTTGCTAGTAAGGTTAGTATCAATAAAAGTTTTTAATTTTTTAAAACTCTAATTGCACAAATAGACCTATAATTTATTTTTAATTCGTGTAATTAGAAATAATTCGTGTAATTAGAAAAAATTTAAATCAATTCCAGCTGCTTCGCTTTTTTTTGCTTCATGGTATGTTTATGGGTTAATGCATTTTTTATAATGGTAGCAACTAACGAACCAAATGAATTTCCAGACAACCGAAGTATAGCGCCGATAGAAGTAAAATCTTCATCATCCGAAAGCCCGCATTGCGCATTTACTTCAAGCACATACATCTTGCCCGTATCTTTATCCATTCTTATATCAATACGTCCGTAACCCTTTCCCCGCACGGCTTTATACGCATCAAAACTTATACGGCAAATACTTTTTAAGAGCGATTGATCAGGTATGCGGTAACTATAAAAATCTTCCTCATTATTGACCGGTGTTTCATCTTCATACATTTCCCAAAGCCTGTCGAATGATAAAAATTTTTCATGCGCCGGAAGCGAACTATTAAAAGCTCTTTCAACCGGCATATAAATTTTGCATTCTCTTACATTGGCGCTGTTGCCTACAATAAGAGTTGTAAACTCCGGCCCGTCAATAAATTTTTCTGCAAATACGCCGCCATCCACAAGATTCCATCCATGATAGCCTTGTAATAATTTATCATATTGCTGCAATAATTCTTTTGAATTTTTTACTACCGAATGAATGCCTACGCCAAGACTTCCCCCCGAGATAGCAGGTTTTACAATAACCGGATTACCCAATTTTTTAAAAATTGATTTTCCGTCGGAAGGTTCATCGGTAATAACTTCCCATGGCGGTGTAGCAACATTTTTTGCATCGAAAACCTGCTTCATTATTATTTTAGAAGTGGTAGTGCGGTAAAAAAATTCATCAGCGCCGGTAAAGCATACACCGGTTTTTTTAAGATACCTTATAATATTCACGCCGGGAGCTCCATTCACATCATCGCCATCGCAAAGATTGATGATTACTATGTTTTCGGGGTTTGATGTAGCAATGATAATATCAATTATTGATTTATAATTTTCATTGGTTACGGGTTGCCATTTCCATGAAAGATTTAATTCTTTAAAAGCAACAGTGTATTCTTCTATACTTTGCGTGTAGTCGTAATAATAGTTAAGGCTAGCATCATTTGTTTCTACAAAAGGAGCTAAAACCCATACAAAAAGTTCTTTATGAAATGGCAGCATAATTTTTTTTTAGATCATTTACATGATCATACTTTTTGCAGGTGAGGTATGTTTAATTTTTGCATTATAAAATCGGTGAACTTATAATGATGAATAACTTCCTGTGATAAAAATGATGCGCCTTCTATTTTATGAAGGCAATTATTTGCTCCGCAAAAACAATTGAATGGTGATGCCATTGCAAACTCTGTTGACGGATAAAAAAATGTAAGCTCATCGCCGGCTGAAATATCTTTCAAACAACTTAATTCCATTGTGGAAGTATCAAAAAAAACATTGGGATTGCAACTGTGATTGATGTATTGTAAAAATTCAGGGTTTAAAATTATATGAACATCGTCGTTAATCTGAACCGTATATTTATTAGGCGCAGCAAGGGTTTCAGCCGCTTCAAACTTTGAAAAAATGTCGCCCGCTTTGTGCGATACTGTTGCGTGTAAAGATTTTTCGCCGGTAATATTATTATGATAAAGCGTTGCAAAACCATAATGCGAAATCTTAATTAAGTTGGGAAGAGAATAAGCAGAATATGTCATTTGGATTTTTTAATGGGTTATTTATAATTTAATACATAACTAAATTATCTTAAAAAACATATTGAATGCAATTATATGCATGAAAACTTATTAACAAATGTGAATATAAATGGAATGTTTTATAAAATATAATTAATTGTTGTATAAAATTTTTTTAAAACTTTTCTATGACATGAAAAAAGTTATTGAATAAACGTTTGAATTCATAATTTATTTTTATGCGGAAGCGATTATAGCAGATGATGGTTCGGAAACAACTTTACTTCTTCTTACGCTGTAGATTTCTGTAGTGCCTTGCTTTCCTCTCAATTGTGTTTCGGCAATTTTTGTATAAACATAAGATGATTTTTCTTTTATCAATTCGTCATACAATTTTTTTGAAATCAATATTTTTTCTTTATACACATTACATACCGCTTCAATGCGTGATGCAGTATTGACGGTATTTCCATGATATGCAATTTCTTTTTTTACGTCGCCAATTTCTACAACGGTTACCATCCCTATACTCATTCCGGCTTTAAATTCAGGAACAATTCCATAGGTATCTTTATAATAATTTGCTCTCGATAATATCTCATCATCAAATGCCCAGAAAGCATCTATGCATTCTGTAACGTGTTTCATTTTATATCTTTCCCATGTAAGCACAGCTTCATCGCCTACGTATTGATATATCTGCGCATTGTAATGCTGTACAATTCCCAAATCGTAAAAACAATCTTTTATAAAACTGCTGTATGCAATGTGGCCAAGTTTTTCAGCAATGGTGGTAGAAGAATTTAAATCAACAAACATAAATATTCTATATTCTTCTTTGGGGCTGTAAAACTTTCCGGTTATCAGTTTAAAAAAATTGCCGCGGCCCAGTAACCGTGTTACTTCCCACAAAAAGCTCAAAAATAAATTTACCAGAAAAATATACAAGTAATAGATAATCGTTGATGGGGATTTTACAAAATTCCAAAAGCCCGGTGGTTTTTTTTCTACCATTTTAATAGAAAAATAAAATGCAAAAGCGATTAAAGTAATTATAATCAATTGATCAATGAGCAAGCGCAGCATTAATTTCCACAGCGGTATTTTTCTAAAAAAATATTTTTGAAAAATATGATGAAGCGAGCCAAAGAGAATGCCGGCCAAGAGTGATAAAAACAATAATAATAAAATAAATTTTGCAAAACTAAAATTAAAACGACGCAGGTCTGAAACACCCACCTGCCTCATAAGATAAAAGAATATTAGCGCAATAACCCAGCCTCCGGTAAAAAACTTTACATGCGCTATCCATTCTTTTGGAATGTGCTTATGGATATTTTTTTTTAATAAATACATTGTAAAAGCTACATTATTATATTCATTAAATTCTTTTGTTCAAAGCTAAAAATAAAACACATTTATATTTGTGTTTTTTGAAAAATAATATTCATAATAACTTTCTAACTTTATTTTAAATAGTTAAATCTATTTTTGAAAAAGTATATTTCGTTTCAAACAAAACAGCAACCCCATTTTTTTATAAAATCTAATATTTACAAATGTTTACAGAAAATGCCCGCAAGATACTTTCAATAGATATTGGAGGTTCACACATTAAAGCAGCCGTTTTAGATAATTCAGGAAATTTTTTAGGCGATTATGAAAGATTATCAACTCCATCACCCGCAACGCCTGATAGTGTTTTAAAAGTTATTAAAGAACTCGCAAAAAAATTTCCGGAATATGATGCCGTAGCGGGTGGCTTTCCTGGTTTTATAAAAGATGGTATTGTAAAAACAGCTCCCAATTTGGGAACAGAGCACTGGGCGGATTTTAATTTGAACAAAGCTTTGGAAGAAGCGCTGGGCAAGCCTTCCCTTGTAGTAAATGATGCCGATTTGCAGGGCCTTGCAGTGGTAAGCGGCAATGGACTTGAACTAATGATAACGATTGGAACAGGCTTTGGTACTGCATTATTGAATAATGGAATTTTATTACCCCATCTTGAAATTTCGCATCACCCGATTACAAAAAATAAAGATTATGATCAATACATTGGCGAGGCAGAATTTAAAAGAATAGGAAAGAAAAAATGGAATAACAGGATGCAAAGGGTGTTTGGAATTTTAAAAACGGTTTTTAATTATGATCGCTTGTACATAAGCGGAGGCGGCGCCAAAGAACTGGATTTTAAATTGGATGATAACATGATTATTGTAAATAACCGTGATGGCATAAAAGGCGGCGCCCATCTTTGGGAGCAGCATTATAAATTAAATGCAATGAAAAACGAAGTATCTAATACGTCCGAAAAAATTTAAAAAATATTATTATGAAAGTAGGAATAGCAGCCGATCACGGAGGATACGAATTGAAAGAAATTATTTCAACTTTTCTTAAATCACTTGGATATGATGTGAAAGATTACGGAGCTTATGAATTAAATACGAAAGATGATTATCCTGATTTTGTAATACCGCTTGCAAGGGATATTGCATTACAAGAAATTGAAAAAGGAATTGCCATTTGCGGAAGCGGAGTAGGGGCTTCCGTTGCTGCTAATAAAGTTGCCGGAGTAAGAGCAGCGTTAATTAATGATCATTTTTCGGCACACCAGGGAGTAGAAGATGATGATATGAATATGATTTGCCTTGGCGGGCGGGTAACGGGTTTCATGGCTGCTGAAGAATTAATCATTTCTTTTTTACATGCAAAATTTACCGGAGCAGAAAGACACAAAAGACGATTGAAGAAAGTGGAAGATTTAGAAACAAGAAATAATTAGCACATTATCAAATTAACTATGCCTTACAAAATTTTATTTACTGATATTGGAGGTGTATTGCTTACAAACGGCTGGGGACACGAGTCGCGGCAGGCAGCTTCCAAAAAATTTGATATTGATTATAATGAAATGGATTTTTTGCACGACTTTATTTTTAATGTGTGGGAGATGGGGAAAATTTCATTGAATGATTATCTCGATACAGTTGTGTTTAATCATCCCAGAAAATTTTCAAGAGACGAATTTAAAATTTTTATGATGGAGCAAACGAAAGAATTACCAGATACGCTTCAATGGCTTATTGAATGGAAAAAGAAAAATCCAATGATAACAACCATTTCCATAAACAATGAACCGAAAGAATTAAATGATTACAGGATAAAAAAATTTAGGCTTCATAATTTTTTTGATGCATTTATATCGTCATGCGAGGTGGGAATGCGGAAACCCGATCCCGGCATCTTTAAGCTGGCATTGGGTATTGCACAGGCAGAGCCGCATGAATGTTTATACTTTGATGATCGCGAAATGCTGGTGGAAGCGGCCAAAAAAGAAGGCATACACGCTTACCGTCATACCAGTTCAGAAAATACAAAAAAGATTATTAAGGATCTGATTGGTTAACGAACTATAAATCATGTAATTTCTATTTGCGTTTATACGGTACCGTTATACTGCTTTTAAAAATAATTTTTTAATAAATTTTTTATGAAACACCTATAGCAAAAAAATATAGAAAACTTTCTACAAACTTTCTGAAGTTTTCCTACCCATTATTATTTTAAAAAGAGAGACTTTTGTAAAAGAAATCTTTCTGAACCTATGAAATGCTACCCCCAATGAGCCATGTGCATCGCGCCTGGCTTTTTTTATGCCTAAAATAATATGATACCCTTTTTATTTTTATTCTTTTAAAAGTTTCATCCCATTTTCAATTTAAGGAATGATTTATTTTTTTATTGGCCTGAAATTGGATGAATCATTTTTATTTAAAAAATATAGTTATGAAACCAATTAAATATGCGCAAAAATTATTATTAAGTATCATTGCCGTTTTTGCTTTGCAATATGCATTTGCCCAAAAGCATGTGGAAGTTAATGGACAAGATGTTGGCTCGTGGCTCGGCGCTCATTGGATTTGGGTGGCCGTGGCTATCGTTATATTAATTGTTTTATTGATAGCAGCCTTGGGAAGCCGGAGAGGAGTAAAAAGAAGATCAACAACAGTTGTAAAAGATGCAGGCGGCCACGTAAAAAGTGTTACTACACGTGAAGACTTATAAAAAATAACTTGATAAAGAATAAAAATGTTATTGCATTTTAAAACCTTCTAAAAATTTTGTAGTAAAATTTCCGCTTCTGAAATCTTCATTCTGCATCAATTGCTGGTGAAATGGGATGGTAGTTTTTATTCCTTCAATTACATATTCGCTCAATGCACGGCTCATTGTGTCAATAGCTTCTTCACGGCTTTGCGCCACTGCAATTAATTTTCCTATCATGCTATCATAATATGGCGGAATTACATAACCTGCGTAAGCATGGCTATCAACACGCACGCCATGCCCGCCGGGCTGATGCAATACTGTAATGCGTCCCGGTGAAGGACGAAAATCGTTGTATGGGTCTTCAGCATTTATTCTGCATTCAATGGCGTGCATCTCGGGGAAATAATTTCTTCCTGAAATTTTTTCGCCATTCGCAATTTTTATTTGTTCTTTAATCAAATCATAATTCACTACTTCCTCGGTAACGCAATGCTCCACTTGTATCCGCGTATTCATTTCCATGAAATAAAAATTGCGGTGCTTATCAACCAAAAATTCTACAGTGCCTACACTTTCGTATTGTATTGCATTGGCTGCTTTAATAGCTGCTGCACCCATTTTTTCTCTCAGCTCAGGCGTCATAAAAGGTGAAGGAGATTCTTCAACTAATTTTTGATGGCGGCGTTGTATGGAACAATCACGCTCGCTAAGATGACAGGCATTTCCAAACTGATCGCCTGCAATTTGTATTTCAATATGACGTGGCTCTTCAACAAATTTTTCCATATAAATACCATCGTTCTTAAATGATGCAGCTGCTTCTATTTTTGCAGTATCAAAATTCTTTTCCATTTCTTTTTCTTCCCACACAACACGCATTCCTTTGCCACCGCCGCCGGCTGTGGCTTTTAAAATAACAGGATAACCAATTTCTTTGGCAAGCCCTTTTGCATGATCCACATTTTGCAGCAAACCTTCACCACCGGGCACTACAGGAACTCCTGCTTTTATCATGGTTTCTTTTGCAGTAATTTTATCACCCATACTGTTGATCATTTCTGGTGTAGGGCCAATAAATTTTATTCCATGATCAATACATATTTGCGCAAACTTTGCATTCTCTGCTAAAAATCCATAACCGGGATGAATAGAATCCGCATTGGTAATTTCAACAGCCGCCATGATGTGCGGAATATTTAAATAACTATCTACACTGGCTGGTTTTCCGATGCACACGGCTTCATCGGCAAATTTTACATGAAGACTATCTTTATCGGCAGTGGAATAAACGGCAACGGTTTTGATTCCCATTTCTTTGCAGGTGCGTATAACTCTCAGCGCTATTTCACCTCTGTTGGCTATAAGTATTTTTTTAAACATAATTTTAATTAGCTAATTAGCTAATATGCCAATTAGCTAATTTTAGAAGTTATTTATAAAGAAATTATTTTTTTGTAAAAGATTTTTAATTAAAAGATTAAAAAACTAAGTATATAGCTCATTGGATTCTTTCTCTTTGCCGTACCCAAGATTTTGTTAAGTACTTTTTGTATTTCTTCAAGTTTCAAAAGAAGAAAATCACATTCAGGATAATTTTTGGAAAAGCTACAAAGCATTAGCCAGTATTGAGTTTCATCTGCCTCTTTTGCAGCAATCTTGATTTTATGTATGAAGTCTGCTTTGCTTTCTGCGTTCTGTGCTTCCATTGAAATTGCACCTATAGAAGTTTTACATCTTAATAATTGTTTGCTAAGTGTATATTTTTTTATTTCATCTAAAAGATCACAATAGTCAATTACAATTAAAGAGAAATCAAAAGTCATTTTTAAAATAAGATTCGATTCAATATCTTCTTTTCTCATTGTAATATTCTAATTATAAAAATAAACATGAAAATTTTTTATTAGCTAATTGGCTAATCAGCCAATTAGCACATTAAGCAGGCTCCACCAAAAACAATGGCTGGTCAAATTCTACCGGAGAAGCATCATCCACTAAAACTTTTACGATAGTGCCGGATACTTCACTTTCTATTTCGTTAAAAAGTTTCATGGCTTCAATAATGCAAACCACTTGTCCTTCTTCCACCGTATCACCCACATTTACAAATATGGGTTTATCGGGGCCGGGCTGGCGGTAAAAAGTTCCGATCATCGGGCTTTTAATGGAAAGAAGATTTTCTGTTTTTGCTTTTGGAGTTTCTTCACTTTTTGAATTTGCTGACTGTGAAGTTACGGGCGCAAATGCTTGCGGTTGCTGCATTACAGGCTGTTGTATTGCCGGAGTTACAAATTGCTGAACCGCTTGTTTTTTTTGCTTGATGGTAATTTTGAAATCATTTTTTTCAATGCTTAATTCACCGATATTACTTTTATTAATAAGCTTTATCAGTTCATGAATTTGTTTAATGTCCATATTTGCAAATAAGTTTATGTTATGGAAAACGGATAGCTAAGATAGGGCAAATACAAATGTGAAAATATGAAAATGTGAAAATTTGAAAATATGGAGATGTGAAAATATGAAAATGTAAAAAATATGAAGATGTGAAAATATGAAGATGTGAAAATATGAAAATTCAATTTTCGCATTGATCAATCTACTCTTT
>JAICZH010000076.1 GCA_025933775.1 Chitinophagaceae bacterium | reverse complement strand
TTCATTCCCGTTCCTGAATAAGTCAAAGAATTATAAAAATCCAATGGGCCTCCGATAGATACTCCTGATGCGTTGGTATTGCTGATAATTAAATTATACAAAGCATTGATCAAAAATGCTCCCGAAGGTATCGTCTGTGTCACTGAACCATTCATGTCTATGGTTCCATTGCTCGCATCTATTGTGCCCGAATTGTTGATCGTACCTGCTATTTGCAAGGTAGCATTACTAATGGTTAAGTGAGCTCCCGCATTAACATACAAGTTCTCAATTGCAAAAGAACCCGAACCCAGTGTGGGCTGATAAGGAACTCCTGATAGAATAGTAACATCAGGACAATAAAGAGTAGGCACTGCATTACCTGCCCAGTTGCCTGGCGTATTCCAATCAATACTTGAGCCACCCGTCCATGTATTGGGCCTGATCACTACAGGAGTAGTTGTATTATAAAGTGAGCATCCGCCCGATGCAGCAATAGTATAGGATATAGTATATATTCCTGCAGAACTTAGCCCAAGATCAATAGCGCCAGTGCTCGAATTGATAGAAGCCCCCACGGGCGAGGATGAATAAGTACCTCCAGCGGTCCCTGCTAAAGCGACTGTTCCATTCCCACTGCTGGAACAATACGGGCTTCCGGGATATGAAATGGTGGCGGAAGGTGGTGATTGTATTATAATTGTTGCATTGTTGCTGCAACCAATATTATTAGTATAAGTAATATCGCTTGTACCCGCATTATCTGACGTTACCAATCCGGTATTATTTACTGTAGCAATATTTGTTGCGGAAGATGTCCATGGATTGGAACTAGCAGGTGTACCTGATCCGTTTAACTGAGTCGTTGATCCGTTACACACATTTAGAGAACCGGTTATAGTGGGTAAAGGATTTACAGTTATTGCAATAACACTACTGGCTACAAGAACATAATTGCCTGCGCCTGTAACGCTGTATAGTTTACAGGTATCTATATAAGTATTGGCAGCTAAGCCAGACTGGGTAGTACTTGTAGCTGTACTTGAATTATTATCACTGAATGAACCAGAATTGGGAGAAACAACCCAATTTATTTTTATAATATCTCCTGCAGGTACCGAAGGGGTAGCAGAAAGATAAACCGGCGAACCAAAACAAACTACAGGCGTAGTAGTAGATGGGGTTATTTTAGGCGTGCCTCCTATACTATTTAATTGAGAAAAAGAATAAGCAACGTTATTAGAATTGTCATTAGTAGAAGCATATTTTACATCTCCAATCTGAAAAAGTTTTGAAGCGCTTCCGGATGTTGGCTGAAAGCCCGGAGGAGCCGTCGGATTATTCACAAATGTAATGGTAGTACCTCCAGGAAAAATGAGACTGACGTTAGAGTTCCATCGAATCTGGCCATTTGCACCGTATATTAAAATTGTAAGCGCTGAAGTGCTTGTAAAGGTAGTATTAGAATTAATCGCCATTGTTCCATAAATTGAAATAGTACCAGTGGCATTTAATAATGCAGGCGTTATAGCCGGATCTACTGTTGATCCATTAGTTATGGTATAGTCCGCCAGAACTTTGCCTGAGAAAAAAAATGTAAAAATTGTAATTAAGATTACTTTATTACATGACAATAAAAATACGCTTCTGCAAAATAATTTTTGAAAAAAAATCCAACTCTTTTTGTAAACGTTCGCAATACTACTGCGCAAAACAGGAATGGAAATGATGTGAATTAAGCCTATCCTTACAAAGAGCCCAAAAAATAATTGTATAATTTTTTTCATAGGATAGATTTAGAACCATATCAGGATTAGGTATTAAAAATATCAGGATTAACGTTTTAGCAAAGTTTTTATTGTGCTTTTAATATTGTTAATTAAATAGGATGTAAAGATCACAAAAGAAGTGCTTATACAAAAAGATGGAATATATTCATGCTTACGCAGATTCCACATTAATTTTTGAAATTTGATTAGTTGCCAGTTACCCAATCATTCTAATAAAAATTTGCTTATCGCTTGTACGAAGCTGGCGTGTGAAAATTAATAATAAAAAAAATACAAATGTTGATGTGAAAATTATTGCGTAGGTATTTTGAAAAAATAATTCCGCTATTAACCAGCTTGCAAACGCTGCTACCGGGCAAAGAAATATAGAATACAAATTTTTTTTAAACCCGTCAATATCCGTGGCCGCCCCGAACAAAATAAATTGAGCGAGGATAGCGATAAGATACGCCACAGCAGCGCCTTCGCCATTATATATGGGAATTAAAAGGATGTCTCCGATACCATTTATTAAAAAAGTAATTAAAAAAATATAAAAGATTTTTTTAAGATAGCCTTTGGCAAATGCAATTGTCCACAATAAATTATTGCCGTATATAAAAGGCATCGTTACCGACAAAATTAAAATGGTGTATTTATTTACTGCGCCGTATTTTCCGGATGTTATCCAATCAATTACCGGAACCCATGAGATGTTTAACAACAGAGCAACCCATGTGGCTATAATTATTTCTAACCTTAATAAAATAAAAATATCATTCACTATTTTGGTGGATGGTTTAGTGGAAACTTCCTGAAACATTCTCGTAAAACGCGGAATTAATATAGGAGCAATTATAAGTAATGGCAGCGTAGCCACTTCAAAAATTTTATAAGCAAAACTGTATTCGGCTAATATCACTTCGGTAGAAATGATGCCCAGCAATATCCAATCGAACCGCCCGATTGCTGATGAAAATATAACTACTCCGGCCTGCGGAAACGATTCTTTAAGAAGAGAAATATAATTTTTTTTCCCAGGCTTTAATGATACTGGTATTTTTATTATTTTTTTTGTAATAAAAAAAGATAATAATAATTCAATTGTATCGCCTGCTATGAAAATAATAATAACTGTTGTTAAGTTTAGCTTTAAAAAAAATGCAAATACGATTAAAAGCACGCTTCTTATAATGTTGGAGCAAATTGCCATATAAAACAACAACTTAAATTTTTCCAATCCATTGGCGAGTTGCTTAAACGGTGTGGAAAAAAAAATCATCAGCTTGCCAATGCCCAGCAATAACAATAAATAATGATTGGAGAAACCCGGGAAAAATAAATTTATAATTAATAAAATTAAATAGAACCCGCCGCCAGCAAGCAATACATGAGTTGCATACACTGAAAGAATTAATTTAGGATTTTGACCGGCGGCAATTTTTTTTACCGTAACCTGGTCAATGCCAAAAGAAAGAATGCTAAAAGAAGTAAGTAACACAGCAAGCGACCAGTTAATTTCGCCAAACTCATTTTTAGAAAAATAAACAGAAAGCAAATAAAAAATAATAAAGCCGCAAACTTGGTTAATGATTAATTGCAGCGAACTTGCAGAAATATCAAGAATGAGTTTTTTTTTATTCAAGTATTACTTTTTTTGAATTATGCAAAAGGCTTCCACAATCGAAAGCCTTTTGCATTTTCACAGGGATAATTATTTTTAGCGACGTTGTTTTTAAAAACTTCTTGATTTTATTTTTTGTAAAAAGGTTTTACGGTTAAAGAAAAAAGAATACCCGCGCTATTCAGTTTTACTTTGCCCGCTCCGATTCCGCTCATGGGTATTTTTACATAAGGTTCAGCAAGCAAAGAAGTTCTGTTACTTAATGAATATTCATAACCTGCAGACAAATCGAGTATAGAAAAATAATGTTGATTTTGATTAGAGATTGACCATGATTTGGTGTACGTGGCTCCTGATGGATATTTATAATTATAATTGTAAGATTCTTTTTTCATAAGATAAGATGAAAGACCTGCTGATGCAAACCATTGATGGTTTTTTGTTTTGCTAAAAGAATAAAGAAGCGTAAATGGTATTTCATACACTTTGCAATTGGCGCCAATATTATTCAAATATTCGATATTGGGTGCGCCTCCCGGAGGAACTGTGTATTGATTTTTATTGGCTGAATAAATTTTTTCAGATTTATAAAAACCGGTTCTTAAAGTAAATTTTTGAGATAAAGCATAATTAATTCCGATACCAAAATTTATTGCAATTCTTCCGGTTTTATCAAGCCCCACGCTGCTTACATCTGGGCCTGCTGAAATGCTAAAGCCGAAATTATTTTTGAAACTTGCATGGGTTGTCGTTTTTTTCTTTGCGAATAAATTTTTAGACGTTGATGTTTTTGCAACATCCTTATCAGTATTTGTTGAATCTTTTTTTGCTTTAATAATAGGTTGTTTTATTTCCTGTTGGTTATCAACAATGGCATTTGAAGCTGGAGGCGTATTTTCTTTTACAGTATTTTTTTCTTTATCAGATGATGATAATTTTTTGTGGCTATTATTAGCAGAAGCATTTTCTGTTTCAATGGAAACTGTTGCTGGTAAAGGATTTGCTTTAGTTGGCTTACTGGCAAACATTTTACTATCCTGATTTTTTTGCAGGCTATTTATTTTTTTATTTGCCGAAGGCGATATATTATTTAATGGTACTATTGGTTTATTATCTTCTGATGAAGAAGCAATAGCGGTTTGTTTTTGTTGTACAGTTGGTTGGGTTGTAATACTATTTTTTGTTTCAATCTTTGGTAAATTTTTTGAAAGATTATTTTTATTATAAAAAATAAAAAATAATAACGCGCCAATTAATAAAGATACAACTGGAATTAAAAAATATTTTCTTCTTCGTTTTTTTTCAACAGGCAAATGTTGGTCGAGCAGCAATTCCATCTTGCTCCACGCATCTTCGTCGTAGGCAGGATGGTATTGGTCTGCAGCATCTTTAATTTTTTTATTTATTTCGTCATCCCACATTTTGTGATCTTAAAATTTGATTATCTTTTTTTAAAATTTTTTGCAATTGCTGTCTTGCTTTCGACAGGTTTGATTTGGAAGTTCCTACGGCTATTCCCAATTGGTTTGCAATTTCTTCATGGCTGAAACCATCAATAATAAATAAATTTATTACGGTGCGGTATGCAGGCGATAGTTCCCGAATAGCGCTGATTATTTCATCGTAAGAAATCATGTCAAAAGCATCTTCTTCTTTTACTGGTAAATAAATAATTGATTTATCCAGCTCGTCATTAAAATTATGCTTGTTGTATTTCCTGTTGTGATCTATTGCCGTGTAAATCATAATTTTTCTGATCCATCCTTTAAAAGAATTCATTTCATCTGCATAAGAAGGTTTATAACGATGAATTTCTTTAAAAATTTTAAGGAAGCTGTCATTAAAAATTTCTATTGAATCTTCTTTATTTTTTGTGTAACGATCGCAGATGGCCATGCCGTAACTATAGAAAGAGTTGTATAATTTTTTTTGACTCTCCCTTTGGTTCAGCGTACAACCTCTGATCAATAGATTTAATTCTTCTGCAGATATCAATTGCATTAGTTTCTAATATATATATCGTGATATTATTCTAAAAAGTTGCCTCTATTAAATTAAAACTTATTTTGAGTTTTGAAAATTTTTTTCTTTATAAATTTCCCAAATTATACAGAAGGTAAAATTTTGGGATGAATAACAAGATGCGATTTGCTTTTTGAATTTAAAATATTTGATTTTATTTTTCAATAGAAACTTTTTTAGAAATATTTTTTATATTAGGCAAAAAACCTGTAATAATGCCTATTAGCGGAAGAAATGCGCAAACTTTATATACATAAAATATGCTCGTATGGTCTGCCAGTATTCCTAAAACTGCAGAGCCAATGCCGCCCATTCCGAAAGCAAATCCAAAAAATAATCCTGATACCATTCCTACTTTTCCCGGCATTAGTTCCTGGGCATACACCAATATTGCTGAAAATGCCGAAGAAAGAATGAAGCCGATAAAAACGGAAAGTATTCCTGTCCAAAATAAATTTACATAAGGCAGCAGCAAAGTAAAAGGAGCCACGCCCAAAATAGAAAACCATATAACATATTTTCGTCCAAACTTATCGCCCAGCGGGCCTCCCATAAAAGTGCCGGCTGCTGCTGCCGCTAAAAAAATAAAAAGATGTATTTGGGAACTTTGTACTGATACCCCAAATTTATTGATGAGATAAAAAGTATAATAACTGCTCATGCTGGCGAGATAAAAATATTTTGAAAAAATGAGCAACAATAATATTGCAATTGAAAAAATAATTTTCTTTTTGGAAAATACCGGTAAATTTTCAATAACATTATTGCCATGTTTGGGCTTAATAAGATGCGTATTGCTTTTATACCAATTGCCAATGGTGATTAAAACAATAATAGCTATCATGGCTAAAACGCCGAAATATAAAATGTGCGATCTTCCATAAGGAACGATAAGAAGCGCTGCCAGCAAAGGTCCTAAAGCCGTACCGGTATTTCCGCCTACCTGAAAAATAGATTGTGCCAAACCACGTTTACCGCCGGATGCCATGTACGCAACTTTGGATGCTTCCGGATGAAAGATGGATGAGCCAATGCCAATTAACCCAACAGAAATAAGTGTGGTAGCAAAACTTTTTGAAAAAGATAAAAATATTAATCCAATCAAAGTAAAGCTCATGCCAATGGCGAGTGAAAATGGTTTGGGATTTCTATCAGTATAAAAACCTACAAATGGTTGTAATAAAGACGCAGCCAGTTGAAAGGTGAGAGTTATTAAACCAACTTGTGCAAAGTTTAAATTAAAAGATTTTTTTACTAACGGATAAATAGATGGAATTAATGATTGTATGGAATCGTTTAATAAATGAGAAAAGCTAATGCTGAGTAAAATCGGGAACACGGTTGCTTTTGCTACGTGTGAAGCTGTAATTGTTTTTGGATAACCGTGATTGCTCATATTTGAAAATGGGCAAAAGTAAAATAGAAAAGTGAATGAATTAAAATTGATAATTAAATAATACTTATACCTTCTACCAAAATCATTTGTGTAGTGGAAGCGCTTTGCCTGATGAGCTTTGCGGAAGTATATTCTGAGGAGTGCCACCATCGCCTTGCCTGGTGTGCATTGGGAAATTCTAAAACTACTATACGCCCCGGCTGCCAGTCGCCTTCTAATGTTTCAGTAGCGCCGCCACGTACAATAAATTTTCCATTGTATGCTGCGATAGAAGCCGGCGTAAGTTTTTTATATTCTTCATAAGCAATGGAATTATGAATTTTTACATCAACAATAACATAGGCTGCCATAAATTTTTTTATTAAAAATATTCTGGTAAAAGATTTTTTTAAGAATGTTTTTCAACTTTACATTTTCTTTTATTTAAACAAAAATATAATGGAATAAGAATGTAAATTATCAAAGAAAGATTTCAATCTTAATAGAAATTCATAATCCCGAATAATAATCATACCCGCGCTCGTACCAATAATCCGGTGGTCGTTCGTTGCTAAAAAAAATTGTGCCGATTCTCTTTATATCCTTGATGCCGTATTTTACAGTGGTCATTAATCGCAGCGGATATCCCTGGTTCATTGGCAACGGTTTTCCATTCATTTCATAACAAAGAATTGTTTGCGGATGCAAAATGCTGGGCATATCTAATCCTACATAATATCTTTTATCCGGAGTTACAAGACCTACATATTTCATCTGCGTTTGTGCATTCAAATTATACTTTGCAGCAAAGTCACTGAACTTAACGCCGCCCCAATAAGTAATCTGGCTCCAGCCTTCAATACATTTAAAGTCGAAAACAATTTCTGTTTTGGGCAAAGCCTTTATATCATCAAGGGTTAAAAATAATGTATCGCCCGGACTGCGCACCAGTTGCAGCTTCCAGGTTGATGGATCAAAATCGCTCCCCATACCTATATTGCCATTTACTCTTACATTTTTTACGGCGGCAGATTTGGGATATGTTTTGGCAAGATGTTCATCACTCAAAAAATTGGAAAATAAATTTTCATTATAATTTAAAACTTTTCGTATGCTTTTGGGCGATTGCGCAACCTGTTGTTGATGGCGAAGTTTTTTCCAGATAAACACTCCGGCTATGAGCAATAAAATAAAAATGATAAAAGCTATGATGGTTTTATTTCTTAATTTTTTTTCTGAAATAAATATCTCTTGTTTATAATTCATACAGATTATTTTTTTTCGTCTTCACCCTCTTCCCGATTATTTTCATCTGCGGAAGGTTCACTACCTGCAGCATCATTTTTTGTAACCGATGGATATTCGCTTAAAGTTGCCTCATTCAAATTATTTTGATCATGTAAAGTTATTTCTTTAAAATCTTTTTCATCAGTGATAAAATCTTTTTCTTTATTTATAACAACCGGTTGCAAAATCATTTCTTTATCTGGCAACACATCAAGCCCCGTTACCATGCTTCTGAAATTATTCCATCCCGCAAAAATTACCTGTACAATGTGCACTACAAAAAACAAAGTAAAAAGCAACGTTAAAATAAAATGTTCTATGCGCGCCCATTCATAACCGCCAAGCAATGAACACAACGTATGAAACTGAACCGGCTTATAAATGGAAAGCCCGGTAAGCAAAGAACCAAGCCCCATCAGTATTACAAGAAAATAAGCAATTCGTTGCGCAGCATTATATTTTTTTTGCGGCGGCATTGTTTTTTTTATATGCAGATCATGCAATACCACGAGCCACGATTCTTTTAAAGATTTTTTGTTAGGAACAATCAACCGCCACTCGCCCGAAAAAATTAAATACAAAACATAAATAAATCCATTAATAGCAAATATCCACATGAAAACAAAATGTAAGTCCATCCCTTCTGCAAGCCTGTAAGGAATGTGCAATGCTTTATAAAATGAATCGGGGAAAAATTTAAAAAAAATTCTATTGCCCCATCGGATATGATATACATCATTTGCCCAGTAAATCAACATTCCGCTAAACACCATAATGGCAAGCACCGGAAAATTTATCCAATGAAACCATCGAATAGCTAAAGGATGTTTTTTAATTACCTTTTTCATAATACCAAATTATTGATTTTTCAGGAGTGTAGTTTTTTTCAAAAATAATTTACGCAAATTGTTTCAGTAACGTTTAAAAAATTTTATTGGCTTTTGTTCAGTTTATATTTTTATTTATTCAAATAATTTTACATGAATGATTATACTAACTTTGCTGTAAATAAAGCCTAAAGCGGTTTTGAGAGATTTTAAAAAATTTTCTGGCAAATAATAATAAAATATTTATGGGTGTATGGCGGCAAATAGCAGAATATCTTTGGATAAAAAAAAGAGACCCTAACACGCCTCATACAAAATGGATCGGTTACATGCACGGCATGAACCGTATTTCAATTCTTCTTTTTTTATTGGCGCTTATCATTATGCTCATACGATTGATAAAAGCGCTTATGTGATTTATTTATATTGATAGCTTACATTTATTTTTTGGTTTAAATTTTTTAATAATGAATGAAGAAGAATTGAATGATGATGCAGAAGAACTTTTTGAAAAAATAAATATCGTTTGCGCAGCAGGACAGGAGCCATTGCGCATTGATAAATTTTTAATGAACCGGATTGAAAGCGCTACGAGAAATAAAATTCAACAGGCAATAGAAGCTGAGAGAGTTTTGGTAAATGAACATCCTATAAAATCTAATTACAAAGTAAAGCCTGGCGATACAATAATTATTTACGATACCAAACTTCCTGAAAGCGCCAACATAATTCCTGAAAATATTCCTTTCAAAATTGTATATGAAGATGATGATATTTTGGTTATTGATAAAGAAGCGGGAATGGTTGTTCATCCGGGAAGCGGTAATCCTAACGGTACACTCGTAAACGCAGTTGCATGGTACCTGAAACAGCAGAATCCAAATATTAATGAAGCTGATCTCGCACGTTTCGGTTTAGTTCATCGAATAGATAAAAACACTTCAGGGCTTTTGGTAATGGCTAAAACACCGAAAGCAATGACACATCTTGCCAAACAATTTTTTGATCATACAGTTCACAGAAGATATGTTGCTTTGGTGTGGGGAGATGTTGTAAATAGTGAAGGAACCATTCATTCGCATGTGGGCCGTCATCAGCGATTCAGAAAATTATTTACTACTTATCCCGAAGGTGAATATGGCAAAGATGCAATTACTCATTACAAAATTTTAGAAAAATTTAATTATGTAACATTGATAGAATGCAGGCTGGAAACGGGACGTACACATCAGATACGGGTTCACATGCAATCTATCGGCCATCCGCTTTTTAATGATGATTTGTATGGCGGCGATAAAATTGTAAAGGGAACCGTATTTAGCAAGTACAAACAATTTGTAGAAAATTGTTTTGCCATTTGTTCGCGACATGCATTGCATGCACAGCAATTAGGCTTTGTTCACCCTACAACAAAAAAACAAATGTATTTTGAAAGTGAATTGCCGGAAGATATGAAGGCCTTGATTGAGAAGTGGAGGAAATATTCACATCATTAATAAAAATTGATTTTACTAACGGTCATGCCTATACGAAAAAATGATTGTATCAAAAATTGGAAAATTAAAACTGCAATTCAATTATAATTTTTTTTAACAAACTATCATCAAACTTTTAGCTGTGGTAATCATCTATTTAATAAAAAAATAATTACCATGAAAAAAATATTTACTTTATCTTTTTTGGCTTTATTTATTTCTCTTATTTTTTCAGGCTGCATGAAAGAAAGAGTGTATCAGGCTGATGATAACTATTGGTTTTCAAAAGAACGTGGGCAGGTAGTTTTTAGTTCAGGCTCTTGTGGTTATTACATTGTAGAAACCGATAATGGTTATTCAGTTCTTCGCTCAGTTGACTATTTGCCTTACGAAGGCGATGTACTTTATGGCGATTTTAGTTACGATGGTCAGCATGATATTTACAATCGCTCTGATGGAAGCATAATTACCGCAATTGTAAAAGATTACTGGCTCGGATATGGACAAGCGCAGGATGAAATAAATTACTATTGTTATTAAAAAAGAAGCAGCGATCTTGTACGTTATTAAAATAACAGGAAAATAAAAACTGAAATTTATTTTACAAAAGACATCCGGTAATCAACAGAAACCTTTCCTTTAGAAATATCTGCCAGCTTTCGTTTCAAAAGATTTTTTTTCAATGGTTTTAAATAATCAATAAAAAGTTTTCCATCAGTATGATCGTATTCATGAAGAATTACCCGGGCAGTAATTCCGTTAAATGTTTTGGTATGTTTATTAAAATTTTCATCCAGAAAAGTAATGTTGATCTCTTCTTTTCTCAATATATCTTCCCTTATTTTAGGAATGCTTAAACAACCTTCGTTGTACGACCATTCTTCACCATTAATGCTGTTCATTTTTGCGTTGATGAAAACACCTTTGTATCCTTCATCACCGGGGTAATCATTTTTTTCATCTCCTTCAAGGCTTTGAATTATTTGTACACTATCCATTACAAACAAACGAATGTCTTTGTTCACCTGTGGAGCTGCCAAACCTACGCCCTTACTGTTGTACATCGTTTCCCACATATCAGCAATCAACTGATGTAAACCCGGATAATCAGGATTGATTTCTTTGCCTACTTTTCTTAAAACAGGATTGCCGTATGCTATAATAGGGAGAACCATGAAATTGTAATTAAATGTTTAAGCGTGTATAGTTAAATTTCCGGAATGCAAATTTAAAAGTTTTATCTTGTTTCTGAATCATAAAATGCATCCGCAATAAACCCAGTGCATCTGATTAAACAATGACACAAACCGCCATGCAGAAATAAATGCTGCAATATTTTTCTCAATTAAATGCTGAAGAACAACAAAGCTTAATCGGATTAATAAAAACTTTTCTTGGTAGTCGTAAAACTTATAAACGGCAAACTTTAGAAGAGTATAATGAAGAGCTGGAGCAAGGAAATGCAGAGACTGAGGCCGGAAATTACATTTCACATCAAGATGCAAAGAAAAGACTTTCAAAATGAGATTAATTCTTGCATGGGATTCAAAAGCATTCAAGCAATTTGAAGATGCGTGTAAGGCATACAAAGATGACTCCTTTGAGATATTAATAATTAATTTGTTTTCATATACTCCTGCAACATAATGGTGGCGGCAATTTCATCCACTATTTTTTTATTACGACGGTCTTTTTTTTTCATTCCCATTTCAATCATTGCCTGCTTTGCCATTTTTGAAGTATATCTTTCATCAACTGTTTTTATAGGTATTTGCGGAAATTCTTTTTTTAATTTTTGAATGATTGCATGCACGAGCGGCGTGGCGTGTGTATCGGAATCATCTAAATTTTTTGGCTCGCCAATTACAATTAATTCAACCGTTTCCTGCTGAAAATATTTTTTTAAAAATGAAAGCAATTCATTTGAATTAACCGTTGTTAATCCTGTTGCAATAATTTGCAACGGGTCACTAACGGCAATGCCTGTACGCTTTTGCCCATAATCAATGCATAATATTCTTGCCATAAAAATATTTGAAAGAAAAAAAATTCAGGAACGTAATTTAAAATAGATATCCATCAATACAAATAAAGAAAAAATTACTGATGCAATACCATTCGATGTAAAGAAAGCTTTGTTAACCCTGCTGAGATTATCAGGCTTTACCAATGTATGTTGATAAAATAAAAAAAATCCAAATATTGCAGCGCCACACCAATATAGCCAGTCGAAATCACCAAAAATTCCTGCAACTATAATTGCAACAAATGATAAAAAATGTAACCACTCACTTACATGAAGCGCCTTCTTTTTACCAAGCCATGAAGGAACAGAGCGAAGATTATTTTCCTTATCAAATGCTTCATCCTGCAATGCATAAATAATATCAAAGCCACTGACCCAACACAAAACTGATATGGAAAATAAAATCGGCACTAATGCAAATTTTCCAGTAACGGCAATGTAAGCTCCAATAGGAGCAAGACTCAAACCCAGTCCCAGCACAAGATGGCATAAAGAAGTAAATCTTTTTGTAAAACTATAAAACAAGATTACAAATAAAGCAACCGGAGCTAAAAGCAAACAAAGTGCATTTATAAAATAAGTGGTTACTAAAAATAAAATGCAACTTACAACAACAAATATCATTGCATTTTTTTTGCTGATAATGCCTGCAGGTATTTCTCTTATTGCCGTTCTCGGATTGATTGCATCGAACGCTGCATCGAGCCAGCGGTTAAAAGCCATTGCAGCGCTGCGTGCAAAAATCATACAAAGCAATACTAATATTAAAAGCAGCCACCAGGGTTTGTATGTTTCAAAATCTACAGCCCTTAATCCCAATGCAAATCCTATAAATGCAAACGGCATTGCAAACACTGTATGGGCAAAGGTTACAAGCGATAAATAATTTTTAACTCGTTGCATTTTAAAAATTTAAAATATTGATTCGTGCATTTATTTCTTCCTTGGAAATATTTTCTCTGGAAGATTTATCATAAACGCTTATTAAAAATATTTGTTTGTTTATAACTTTCACATAAGTTATGATTCTTGCTCCTCCGCTCTTGCCTCTTCTTTGCTTGCTATTGCTAAACGAGTTTTATAACAATTATTTCCTAACGAAATTCCTTGTGTTGGATTTTCTTGTAGTGAGTCCAGAAATTGCCGGTAATCAGATTTGAAGGAAGGATATTTTGTAGAAATTTTTTTTAGCTCTTTTTCAGAAACCGGGGTAGCAATTATTTTAAAGCTCATCTAATAAATCTTTTGATTCCCGTAATTGCAGCTTACCATCAAGATACATACGAACTTCCCTGGCGCCCTGCTCTATATTATCTAATATTTCTTTTTTAGTAGGTTCTTTATGAACGGAAGCCTTTAAATTTTTCTTTTTCAAAAAATCTAATATGGTTTTGGATTCCGCTTTGGTCCTTGCTTTTACAATAATTGTTTCCATACTCTAAATTAAGTTTTTTTTAATTGTGTTCTTATCATCTCCCACAAAACAATCCCTGCCGCAACAGAAATATTTAAAGAATGTTTCATGCCAAACTGAGGAATCTCAATGCTTCCATTACACAAGGAAATTGTTTGCTGCTCCACTCCGCTTACTTCATTTCCAAAAACAAAAGCAACTTTATGAAAATTCATTTCAGAAAATTTTTCTAAAGAAATACTATTGGCAACCTGTTCTACTGCAAATATTTTAAAATTATTTTTTTTTAAATTATCAATTGCAATTTTACTATTTTCAAAATATTTCCATTCAACCGTATCTTGGGCGCCCAGTGCTGTTTTCGCAATTTCTTTATGCGGCGGTTTTGCAGTATATCCTGTTATATAAATTGATTCTATTAAAAAAGCATCTGCACTACGAAACACACTTCCTACATTATAAGCGCTTCTTATATTTTCCAACACAGCAATTACAGGAATTTTTTCAGCATCTTTAAATTCATCAATAGTTTTCCGGTTTAACTCATCCATGCTCAGTTTTCTCATCAAAAGAATATTAATTTGCAAAAATACTTTTAATTAGCTAATTGGCTGATTAGCTAATTAGCTAATTGAAATTCAAAATTCATAATTTTTAATGACTCAATCAGATACTCCTTTAATGAAACAACATAATGCCATTAAGGCGAAATATCCTGATGCAATTTTGTTGTTTCGGGTAGGAGATTTTTATGAAACGTTTGGGCAGGATGCCATCACTGCATCGCGTGTGCTGGGCATTACGTTAACGAAGCGAAGCGCTGCATCGGCCACTGCGCCTGAGCTTGCTGGGTTTCCGCATCATGCGCTGGATACGTATTTGCATAAATTAGTAAAGGCCGGTTATCGTGTTGCTATTTGCGATCAGCTCGAAGATCCAAAAATGGTGAAGGGAATTGTAAAGCGTGGCGTTACCGAATTAATAACGCCCGGGGTTGCTACTAATGATAAATTACTTGAGTATAACAATAATAATTTTTTATGCGGTATTCATTTTACTGATGATAAAACAGGAATTTCTTTTTTGGATATTTCAACAGGAGAATTTTTTATTGCAGAAGGCGATAAAGAATATGCTGATAAATTATTGCAAAGCCTTCATCCTGCAGAAGTGGTTTTTCAACGCAACAAACAAAAAGAATTTAAAAATTATTTTGGAAATAAATTTTATACTTATGCGCTTGACGAATGGATTTTTTCTGAGCAATATGCAAAAGAAAATTTATTAAAACATTTTGGTACGCAAAGCCTGAAAGGTTTTGGAGTTGATGATTTGAGCTATGGAATAATTGCTGCCGGCGCAGTGTTGCATTATTTAAAAGATACCGAGCATCCCAATCTGCAGCATATTACTTCTTTGCAAAGAATTGACAAAACCGATCATCTTTGGATGGACAGGTTTACCATTCGCAATCTTGAATTACTCGGAGGTGTGGAAAATAATAATTCATTATTAAAAGTTTTGGATAATACCGTTTCCCCAATGGGGGCACGATTGCTGAAGCGCTGGCTGGTAATGCCTCTTACCGATATAAATAAAATTGAAGAACGCCAGCAGCTCGTTGAGTATTTTATTAAATCTCCTGAAGAAAAAAATAAAATAAGCCAATATATAAAACAAACCGGCGATATAGAAAGATTAGTAAGTAAAATACCATTAAAAAAAATAAACCCAAGAGAAGTTTTGCAAATAAGTAAAGGTTTACAATTAGTAAACCATGTAAAAGAAATTTGCGATGCATCTTCAAATGAATATTTAAAAAGATTGGGCGATTCATTAAATCCATGTAAATATATTGCTGATAAAATTTATAAAGCGATTATAGAAAACCCGCCAGTAGCGGCTTCCAAAGGAAATATTATAAATGCTAAAGTAGATGCAGCGCTCGATGAGCTTAAAGATATAGTTACTAACGGTAAGGCATACCTGCTAAAATTACAACATCAGGAAAGTGAAAAAACAGGAATATCTTCTTTAAAAATTGGATTTAATAATGTGTTTGGATATTATCTTGAAGTAACCAACACGCATAAAGATAAAGTGCCGCAAACATGGATGCGTAAGCAAACGCTCACCAATGCTGAAAGATATATAACTCCTGAACTAAAAGAATATGAAGAAAAAATTATGGGCGCCGAAGATAAAATTCTTCTGCTTGAATTGCAGCTATTCGAACAACTGTTAAATGAGTTGCAGGATTAT
>JAICZH010000145.1 GCA_025933775.1 Chitinophagaceae bacterium | reverse complement strand
GGGTGGAGGCGTGCTGGGCGTGGCTTTGGTTGGATATACTTATATTTTGGAACAGATGGGAATTCGTTTTTTAAGGCTTGCCGGCACCAGCGCCGGCGCCATCAATACCGCTTTAATGACGGTGATCTGAAAAAAAGAAGACGCCAAATCTCTTTCGATTTTACAATCCATTTGCGACCTGAATTTTTTTAATCTGGTTGATGGCCATCCGGCCTCGCGATGGATCATTAAAAAATTTATTACCCACCAGGATTTTACGGTGAAAGTAAAAAAATGGATTACCGGAATTGTAATAATTGCGTTTTTATTGCTTGCAGGCGATGTTACTTTCGTGGGCCTTGAGCACAAGATTCATTCGCTTACGGTGTTTACAAAATTATTTTTTGTGCTAACAGGTTTTTATTTTTTATTAATTGCATTGGCAACTTTTTATAGCGGAAGACTTTTTAAACGATTAAAAAATTCTGGATACGGAATTAATCCGGGTAATTATTTTTATGATTGGATCAAGCAACAACTTATTGCCAATGATGTGCATACCGTTTCCGATTTGAATGCAAAAGCTTCCACACTTCCTGAATTGCATTTACGAACCAATAACCCCGAAGGTGTTGCCAGCCTCAAAGGCGATGTAACTTTTATTGCTTCCGAATTAGTAACTCAAAATAAAATTCAATTTCCCGACATGTGTTTTTTATTTCGCACAAAAGATAATATTGATTCGCTGCAGCCTGCCGGTTTTATAAGAGCTTCCATGTCCATTCCTGTTTTTTTTGAATCATATATGATCAATGATATTCCCTGCACCACTGATGAAATTAAAAATGCATGGTTGAATATGATGGATGAGCCCGATCCGCCAACAACAGCCCGCTTTGTGGATGGCGGTATGCTTTCTAATTTTCCTATAAATATTTTTTACAATCCTAAAGTGGTTACCCCGCGGCTTCCTTCATTTGGGATTGACCTCGATGATAGCAAACCCGATGATGCTGAAAAAAATGCAACAGCATGGAGCCTCGTTGGCTACATTGGCCGCATGTTTAATACAATAAGATATTATTATGATAAAGATTTTTTGCTGAAGAATAAAGTATATGAAAAAGGAATTGGTAAAATTCCATTATCAGATTATAATTGGTTGAATTTTTTTCTGTCAGACCAGGATAAGATTGATATGTTTGTTCTTGGCGCAAAAGCAGCAACGAAATTTTTAATGGAGTTTAATTGGGACGATTATAAAAATAACCGCACGATGATGCAAATGGCTTTAAACAAAGAAAAAGCCAAAGCAAGCGATTAATCATAAAAAATTATATGCACCTCGTAATTTATTTTAACTGGATGTTGTTTTGCATTACATTCGGGCTAATGCTGCTTATAAGCATCCTGATGGGTTTGCAAAGCAAAAACTTTTTTAAAATGCACATGGTGGTTACAAAATTCAGTATGCTCGATTTGGAATTCCCTGCATCAGCGCTGGAATTGGTTACGCTCATAAATGATATTTTTAAATTGCCGGAAACGCTTGTAAAAAAAACAATAAAAGCTTTAAAAACTCAGCTTTGGTTAGATTTCCTTTTTATGCTGGCAGGCTATGCAAGCATTTTTATTCTTTGTATGAAAGTATCGGCAAAGATGGTTTCATTCGGTCATGGATTTTTTGCAGTATTGGCCTGGGTTCAAATTATTTCTTTAGTATGTAATGTAATTGAAAATATTTATTTGTTTTATAAACTACATCCCGATCCGGTAATGTCAAAACCAGTTATTGAAAAATTATATTTAATGCTCGAAATATGCAAATGGGGAATTGCTTTGATTGCTGCCGTGTGTTGTGTGGCAGCCTTATTTTATTTTTGGTTGCGTGGTATTTATTCGTCTGATTCGTTATATTATCTATTAATTGTAATTGCTGAAATAACAGTGTTTCTTGTACTGAAAAAGATAACTACAAAAACAGAACAGCATTGTCTCGAAGAATTTCAACAAAACATTCAATAAAAATTTTCAATAAAAGATTTATAGGATTAAATGAGAAATTGTATCGCAAAGAACGCCATGAAAACGCAAAGAAAACGAAGGAATCATTCATATTTTATTAAACGTTTCTCAGCGTTCTTTGTGATACCTCAGCGTTCTTTGCGTTACTAAAAAGATAAAAGAATTTTTCATTGCAATACAATCAATAGTTTGTGGGTAGTGTCTCAGTTTGAATTTTTTCAAACTGAGACACTACCAGTTTGTGGGTATTAAACTTAATCCTAAAAATTAATTATACTTTCTCTTTTAAAAAAAAAATATTTTGAAATAATTTGCTTGCTGTTTCGTTTCAGTAGAAATTTTTTGTAATACCTTTATCCGCTATGCGAATCTCCCTTTTCTCTCTGCCGGCTTTGTTGTTTTCATTTATTATTTATTTAGGATTTGGATGCAGAAATGCTGCTTCTGCCGATAATAAAAAATCCGATTCAACTAAAATTGGTGAAGCATCTGCTTTGCAAAGTTCTAAATTGGATACAATACTTTATAATAAAAAATTACAGGCTCTTGCTAATGGCGATACTACCGGCAAGTGGCCTGCAAAATTTCCATATCCATTACCCGGCGCTGTTCTGCCCTTCAACAGGATTGTCGCTTTTTATGGAAATTTATATTCAAAAAAAATGGGAATCTTAGGCGAGCTCCCCAAAAATGAAATGCTTGCAAAATTAAAAGGAGAGGTTGCTAAATGGCAAGCCGCCGATACTGCTTTTCATGTAATTCCTGCTTTACATTACATTGCTGTAACTGCACAAGGATCTCCCGGCAAAGATGGCAAATACAGGTACCGCATGCCTTTCAGCCAGATTGATACCATGCTGAATTGGGCAAAAGAAATTAATGGTTTGGTTTTTTTAGACATACAAGTTGGGCATAGCTTCGTAAGAGATGAAGTGCCGCAATTAGCGCCTTATTTAAAATTACCCAATGTTCATTTAGGAATTGATCCGGAATTTTCGATGAAAGGCGGGGAAGCGCCCGGTAAAAGAATTGGAACTTTTAGTTATGAAGATGTAAATGCAGCAATTGATTTTCTTGCAAAAATGGTAAAAGAAAATAACCTGCCTCCTAAAATTTTAATTGTTCATCGCTTTACACAAGGGATGGTTACGGGTTATGAAAAAATAAAAAAAATTCCTGAAGTACAAGTAGTGATGGATATGGATGGATGGGGAGATAAAACTTTAAAACGATCTACCTATCTGCGGTATATTTATAAAGAACCAGTTGAATTTACCGGCTTCAAATTATTTTATAAAAACGATACCAAAACGGGCAACCAAATGTACACGCCGCAGGAATTATTAAAATTTATTCCCAAGCCCAGTTATATTCAATATCAATAAACATTTTATTTTTTAAAAAATGAAAAACCAGTTTTTTTATTTAATTATTTTATTTTTTGTAACAGCGTGCTCGCAACAAAATAATTTTAAAAAAATAATACTAAAAAAAAATTCAGAAAAAAATACCATTGCATCTGCAGATGCAAAACCAATTAACGATGCGGCCCTTATTCTTTCTAAAAAACAAGTACCTGTTTTATGTTTTCATCACATTCGCGAACCAAAGCCAGGCGAAAGTGAAACGATGAAAAGTTATTCTGTTTCGCCGCCGCAATTTGCTGAACTAATGAAAACTTTAAAAGACAGCGGCTATCAAACCATATTGCCCGGAGATCTGTATAATTATTTAGCGCATAATGGTTCACTGCCTGCAAAGCCCGTGATGCTTACGTTTGACGATACGGATGAAGAACAATTCAGCATTGCTTATCCTGAAATGAAAAAGTATAATTTTAAAGGTGTATTTTTTATAATGACTGTTTCTATTAACCGTCCCCGCTATATGACCAAAGAACAATTAAAACAATTGAGCGATGATGGCAATGCAGTGGAATCGCACACCTGGGATCACCACATGGTTACCAAATACCAGGGCAACGACTGGAACATACAATTTATAAAACCGCGCAAAACTATTGAAGATATTACCGGCAAGCCCGCTGATTATTTTGCGTATCCTTATGGATTGTGGAATGAAGCGGCTATTCCCGAATTAAAAAAAGCAGAATTTAAAATGGCATTTATTTTATCTACCAAAAGAGATTCTATTGAACCTTTATACACCGTTCGCCGCATGATAGTTCCCGGCACATGGTCAATTGCGGGAATGATGAAAGCCATGAGAGAAACTTTTCATTTATAAAAAAGAAATATAAAAAATGGTTTTATAAAATAGCAATCAATATGCTTGGCACAGATACGCTAACGCCACATTACCTTTGCTGCATATCTGCGACAGTGGGGGAATGATGGTATCGGCTTTTACAACTTAGCCCAGCTGTAGCAATTACCATCATTCAAATCCACAGCGTTTTTAAAATTATTATGTAGTAACTTTGTTAAATATTAACTCTCTT
>JAICZH010000161.1 GCA_025933775.1 Chitinophagaceae bacterium | reverse complement strand
GGCCAACAAAGGATATTACTGGCCGCTTGATATGGGAACACTTTTTCCGCAGGATAATTTATTGACCCAAAATACATGGTGGGCAACCCATAAATAAATTATTCAATAGATTAAAATAATTTTTTTTAAAATAATTAAAATGAAAAAAATATTATTAAATACAATTCTTTTTTTAATGGTGATAATAGTTTTTGCAGCATGCAAAAAAAATTATATAACCGGGGGAACACCACAAGATGTAAACAGGTATAAAAACATGACCACTTATGATGTGCTTGCAGCAAATCCCTTGTATGATACTTTGGTGCAAATAATAGATGCTGCAGGTATAAAAGATAAGATCAATGAACAAGGCACCACATTTTTTGCGCCTTCCGATTATTCTATTTTTAATTATTTGTCTGCACGTACTGTGTTTGTACAAAATAACATTAATCTGGATTCAACATTTGGTTTAGATTCTCTGAAATATTATTTGCAAAATAATATTAATGGCACAAAAGATTCCATGCTTATGTATTTAATTCATCAACCGTTGTCCTATTCAGTACTTACTAACACTGGAACTTTGTACCCTACTGAATTAGCAGGTGACACGGTAATTGTTTCTTATGAATATACAAAAAACGGCTCGCTGGGCTATAATTCTCTGGTATCAAGCGAGCCGCAAGTCGTTTACTTTACGCAATTATGGTATCATTACAACCTGAGCGATGATAATAAAGCGGGCGATGTACCGGAAGATATTGGGGTGCATACTTTAATAAAAACTTCGGGCATTGAAACACAAAACGGCATTATGAATGCGCTTGAAAATTCTCATACTTTATTTTTTTACGGAACTAAACAATAAAAAATTTTATGATAAAAAAATATAAAAAAATAATAGCAGCGATTGTATTTATAGCAATTGTTTTCACAGTAGTTTTATCTGCGTGCACCAAATATCAAAATGGTTTTTTAAGCCCTTATGTGCAGTATGCCGTGAGCGATTTTTCTATAATAAGAGGAAGAGTTTCTACTTCATATTCCTTAATAACCGATGGCTCCAGCATTCCATTGCATGTAAAATGGATTCATATTTATGATTCAACTGGAAAAATTGTAGATGATATTTTTTCAAAGAAATATCTGGTAGGCGTATGGACTTCAGCCTACAATAATAAGACTGATAAAGATTATGCATCAATAATTGCAAAGCGTGGTACAGATAGCCTGCCACCAATAGTTGTAAATGAAACCAGTGGAACGATTTCTTCCAACAGTGGCTCCCTTAATCTTCCGTTAGGAACTTATACAATGGACTTTCAAATAACTAATTCTGCAAGCACTGAAGTTTTGAAAAAATTGATGACGCTTCATATACTTGATGGAAAGCCTTTGGAAACTGCACCCGAGCAAGGTGCATTCGCTAATGGTCGGGCTAAGACAAATACTGCTCCGGTAACCTATTTTTTTAATGGGCAAAACAATCCTTTTGTTGCTTATACTATTAAAAGATATGCGGACACTCCCAATGTTTTCATCTTAAAATTTACTGATAGAAACGGAGTTCCTTTTAACCCCGAAACATCTGAAATAATTAAAAGACCAGCTACAGGATTAAATCCAGATCCTCCCTTTCTTCAAAATTTACAGGACTATGCACCGGATACTTATGTAGCAACCGATACTGCTATCTCTATTAAATATCCATTGGTACCTTTTCCAATTGCTTCCTTAGGTAATGGCTATAACATGTATTATAATATCAGGGCTTCCGCAGTTCAAATTGACAGCACTTCAACATGGTCGTCCAATTCTGCAGGAATATTTTATCAAGGACCTTCGGATAGCCATTTCCTTGGTACTTATGTAAATGGAGAATATGATTATTCAATTCGCGTTCCTATGCGCATACAGGTGCCAGGCTCTTATGAATTAATAGTGAAAATTTTAAATGTAGTGCATAGGTAATAATCTTATAAATTTTTAAGAATTATTTGAAAATAGAAACAATCAAATTTATATTTTAAAAAAAATTGCTGCTGTTGGCGTCCAAGCCAGCAGCAGTTCTTGATAATTATAACAGTCATGCATACACGAAAATAATTATAACTTAAAAACTATAATGAAAAACTTATCTCTGATTCTTTTATCATGTATTCTCTCCGGCATTGCAAATGCGCAAAGCGATAATGACACTCTTCGCCCCGAAAAAACAGAAGTTATAACGCCAATGCATAAACGAAGTTTTAATAACGATGGCGAATGCCCCGAAAGAAAACAAGGCGGTAATACACGAATAATAAACGGCTACCAGGTTTTCGATGGTTCTATGGATGGCAATCGCCAAGTAGATCCGCAAATCGCTGTTGGTGGCGGTTATGTATTGGAAGGTTCCAACGGCGGATTAATTATTTATGATAAAAAAGGAAATTTTGTACAAGGAGTTTCTCAAAAATGTTTTAATAATGGAATAGATCCCAAGCTGGCATACGATATGCACAACAAAGTTTTTTTATTTGATATGTGGTGGTATTATGATAAAGCCAAAACAAAACCTGTAAACATTGCAGTGTCTGAAAACAGCAATCCGAAAGGTGCATGGAATATTTATCCTGTTTCAAGAACCGAAGAAGTTGATGGTGGCGGCATTGGATTTAGTAAAAAATGGATTGGCTATTCGTACCCAGGTGGCAGCGAAAATACTTTTGTAATGCACAGCGCCGATGCAATAGCCGGTAAGCCTGCAACCATTTATTTCTTTAAAGGAAGCCTTGGCGAGCCAGTGTTTATGCAAGATGATTTAGATGATCTTTATTTTTTTGATATAGACGAAGGAGATTTTATTATTCGCAAGGTAAGCGAAGATGCAAATGGAAAGCCTTATTGCGTAATAGTTTCAAAAAAGCCTCATCATTTAAAATATATTGATTATCCCCCGCAATCACCGCAAAAAGGGACCGAACAAAAAGTTTCCAGTGGTGATCGAAATCCTAAAAATATTGTATTGCAAAACGGATACATTTGGTTTTCGCAGGCAGTAAATTGCAATGGCCGCTCTGCAGTGCAATGGCATCAGATAAAAGCAAATGATGGAACCATTGTGCAAACAGGACTGATAAAAAGTGATACCACTAATTATATTCAAACCACTATTGCTGTAAATAAAAAAAATGATGTGCTCATTGGTTTTCAGCAAGTGAATGAAAATTCATTTATTAGCCCGCGCTTTACTTACCGGATGGCCAAAGATAAAAAAGGAACTACACGAGATATTGTACACATTGGCGAAGGAACAGGCGCAGCCGGCGGCGCTGCATGGGGTGATTATAGTGGCAGCATGATTGACGGTGATAACCTCATGGACTTATGGTCCATCGAAAGCTGTGCCAATGAAAAAGGCAAGGCTTCATCTGTAATTGTAAAAGTTCCGTTTAAAAATAATTGATTCTTTTTATTTTT
>JAICZH010000191.1 GCA_025933775.1 Chitinophagaceae bacterium | reverse complement strand
TAAACTTTTGATGTTCTGAATATTGCATATTTAAAAGAGGCATATTTAAAAATAAAAATTATTTATTATAAACGCAACGTTCCTGTTGGGAGACGTTGCTAAGGAAAAGAAAGCCTCATTTGGCATAAATTAGATTTTGTCCATTCCATTCAATTGACGAATGATTTGTTGCACAGTTATTCCATAATGCCATTTTATTTTACGGGCTTCATTTTCTTTTAACCATTTTATTAATTTTTCTGCAGAATTCAGTTTTATAAAACTGCCGGCTTTTTTTACCAGAAAATAATTTGTTACCATCCCAACAATTTCATCAACATTAAAGAAGCCGTCGTAAATTTGAAAATCTTTACCAAAAGTCAGTTGTCTGTAAAAATGCCTGCTCTTATCATGAACAATAAAATAAGTAGAATCTTTTGGAGATAGCCAACCATCGCCTCCTGATAAAACCACTTTTTTAATATTTTTAACCGAATATCTTTCGGCCATTTTACCATTTGGCGAGTAATATCTTAAATTATAAGTAGGAAATTCCCAAAAGGCATATTCGAAATCGCCGTTTATTTTTTCGCCGTTATTTAATTCAATATACCCAGCATGTTTTTGGTAATTGAGATCGTGAATATTTATAAATGGCTGAGCTGTTATATTTGAAGCTGAAAAAAACAGTAATATGATTATTATTATTTTCATCCTTTTGTAAATTAAATACTATTTAATAAGTAAAGCCTGCAGCTGCAGAAACCGATGTACCAACTGAAACTCCTAATATTGCCCAAAAAGAATGAATGTCACTGCTAACAGCCACAAGAGCACCGCCAATATCTGCAATTACAAATCTCATCCAGTTCCTTAATTTCTTAAGGAATAACGGATTAACAGAATTGGGACCACTAGTGCTTTGCCCATTAATATAATTACCCCAATAAGCGGCACTATATCTACCATTTGAACAGCTAGCTAATATTACTTCCTTTTCCCAAGAAGATATTCTTGAATCATTTTTTATTGTTGCCTCTATAGTAATCAGATTATTTGCAAAGGAATTATATTTTGCAGTAGTTATGGTGTCTGTATTTAAGTATTGATATGCGTAATTGTAAATCTGTTGTACATAGCTATTCCCATAAGTGCTTAAAACACCATTGGCATTTAAAGTATTGCCCAATGAATCTAGTTCCTGTAAATGTGAAAAAGGAAGATACCCATTTTGCACAGCCTGCCCATAAAAGGTTTGAAAAGAATCAGCACTATAACCTATGCTACCTAAATAAGATTTTACATCAACAAGTATTACCGAATCTAAATTATTAGTGGATAGATTAAGCGTTGGGAAAATACTATTTACACCATCATTATGTTGACTTCCTGAATAATCATAAGGATTATTAGGATTTGTAATTACAGATATATAAGTAGAGCCACCGTCCACAACACAAGCGCCAGTTATAGAATCGTTATGATATCCTGTTGGGCAATTATCAACACATTTACGAAGATAATAATCCCAGTGTTGGCCCGGATTACATTGCGGCACATCAGGATTTACATTGGCTGATAACCCTCCACCTTTTAATGGCGAGCCATTCATTTGGGTTTTGGTGCAGGAAATAAAAAATAAAGATGCAAGAATGATAATTAAAAAAGAAAATGGATTTTTCATACAATGTAGTTTTAGCGGTTTAGAAGAATTGTTTGAAAACATAAAATTCTATATCCGAAAATAAAAATCAAAATTTTTCCGGTTATACTTTATAACTTTGATG
>JAICZH010000020.1 GCA_025933775.1 Chitinophagaceae bacterium | reverse complement strand
CAACATCTGTCCTCTATAAAAAAAATTTTACCATATAAAATTTTATTTATTTTTCTATTCGCCATTTGCAGTAAAATGCAGGCGCAGGAAAGAATCATTACGGGCAAAGTAACTGATGCCAAAACAAAGCTCCCATTGGCTTCATGCAGTGTGTATGCGCTTAACTCCGGCAATGGCGTTATTACAGATGAAAACGGAAAATTTTCTTTTACGATCAGCGATAATACAGATTCCATCGCTATTTCAATGATTGGTTATACAAGTATTTCAAAGCCGGTATCAAAAGATGCAGAGCAGCAAATTAATTTTGAAACGATGCCTGTTGCCAATGAAATGACCGAAGTAGTTGTTGCAGTAAAATCAAAATACACCAAAGCGCAAAGATTAATTTTGAAAGTAATAAAAAATAAAAACCGCAATGATGCTTTCAATAATAAAACTTTTCAATGCCAGGTATATGATAAAATGGAAGTGGACTTGAAAAATTTACCGCAGAAATTACAAAACAACCGGCTGATGCGCCCGTTGAAATTTGCTTTCAATAACCAGGATACAACAGCCGATAATGATAAACTATTACCGGTTTTTTTATCGGAAACCAATTCCAATTACTATTACCGAAGAAATCCTGAGAAAGACCGTTATGATTATACTGCCATTAAAAGTTCCGGGTTTGATAATAAATCTATTTTAACTTATATAGACGGGCTTTATAAAAAAATAAATGTTTACGACAATAACATCAAGTTAGTGGATGTAAATTTTGTAAGCCCCATTGCAGATAATGCTTTAGTTTTTTACGATTACCATATTTTAGATACGCTTTATTTTGATAATCATCGTTGCATACAAGTGCAGTTTTCTCCGGCACATTTTGGCAGTAATACCTTCAATGGATATTTATGGATTGCCGATACATCGTATGCTGTAAAATCGCTGGTGATGCATTTAGATAAAAATGCCAATGTAAATTTTGTAAAGAAATTTGAAATCTCTCAATTTTTTGAAGCAGAAAATCAACACCAGTTTTTACCCGATAAAACCATCTTGTTTATGGACGTAGTAGTTCCATTTAAAAAACAAACCGGTGTGATTGCAAGAAAAACAACTATCTACAAAAATATTATTTTAAATAATGATTCTATTGATACCGCATTCAATAAAAAATATATTCCTATTTCGGCATTTGCGGCTGATTCATCAAAAGTGGCGCCTATACAACGTTTCGAGCCTTTAAGTAAAACAGAAAAATCAGTGTATGTTTTAATGGATACGCTTACAAGAATTCCTGCTGTGGTTACGTATGCAAAAATCATTTCAGCATTAACTACCGGTTATTATACTACAGGCCCTGTAGATTTAGGAAATATTTATTACATCTATACCAACAATATTATTGAAGGAAACCGTTTTACATTCGGATTAAAAACCAATTCGAAATTCAACAAAAGCATTCAATTAACAGGCTATGCGGGCTATGCTTTCAGGGATCAACAATTTCGTTATTTGTTACGGTCAGTTTTTGTTTTAAATCAGCATAAATGGTCCACCTTAACTTTGGAACACAGCAGCGATATTACCGGCACGTATAATCACAGTGATGAGTTGGATCAAAATTCAATTTTCGCAGCTTTCTTGCGAAGAGTTAAATACAGCCAATCGAGGCTCATGAACAGTAAATACACTGATGTAAATTATCTCAAATATTTAAACAATGATTTTGCAATAAGCGCAGATATAAGCCATAATGTGCTCACTCCTTTTTTCAGCGTTTATTATACGCATGATAATTTTAAACCGTATGTTGATACGCTTTCAGAATCGAATAACTATAAAGTTAGCAATGCAACTATTTCGCTGCGATGGTCGCACAAAGAAAGATACATTACCGAGCATTATCGCAGGGGAAGCCTTGGCAGTTACTATCCTATAATAACTTTGAGCTATACCAAAGGAATAAACATAAACAATGGATTTTTCAAAAGCGATTTTAATTTCAGTAAATGGAATTTATATGTAGAACATAATTTTCCTGACGGCAGAATCGGCCAGCTTTCTTACATTGTTGACGCAGGATTAACTAACGGCGTATTGCCCATTGTATTATTAAATGTATTGAAAGGAAATGATACGTATTATTATAATAAATACGCATTTAATAACATGAATCGTTTTGAATTTGTAACGGATAAATATGCAAGTCTTTCTGTTCAGCAATCATTCGGAAGTTTCCCATTTAAATATTTTCCGTTATTGAAAAAATTAAAATGGCGCTCGCTGGTAACTTTTAAAGGAGTGCTTGGCGATATGTCGGAAGCAAACAGAATTGCCAACAGTTATTATGATTCTACTATCAGCTATCATTTTACAGTTCCTGATAAAATACCTTATCTGGAAACAGGAGTGGGCATTGATAATATTTTTCATGCAATACGAATTGATGGTGTATGGCGATTGAATTATTTGAATAATCCCAATGTGCCCCAATTTGGAATTAAAGTAAGCGCAGAATTTAAGTTTTAAATTCTCCTCAATTGAATTAATATTATCTTTGCCTGCTTAAAAAAAAATACATAATTATCCTTAATATTTTTTGCAACCTGTAAAATCTGTTTGGCAAAATTTTCATAGAGCACTTAATAAAAAAGATTTTAAAATTAAAAATAGTATGAAGTTTTTGAATGTTATTATAAAGTATAGATTATTGATAGGAATAGCATTTCTTGTTCTTGCTGTAGTGGTAAATATTCTTTCAGGTTTTTGGCCTTCCTTTATTTTATATTTAATTGCTGCCATTTTAATCGTTGGACATTTTCTTTTCGGCCCCATGAGATTGATACAAGGTTATATGGAGAGCGGCGATATGGAAGGAGCGCAAAAAGTAATAGATTCTATATGGTTTCCCGGCTTGCTTATTAAGCCGGTTCGTTCCGTTTATTTTACGCTGAAAGGCAATCTGGCTATGGTTCACGAAGATTACGAAAGCGCCGAAAAGCACATGAAAAAAAGCCTTACGCTTGGAATGCCCATGAAGGAAGCGGAAGGAGCTAACAAACTGCAACTCGGGATGCTGGCTATGCAAAAAGGAAAAATCCGCGAAGCTGAAAATTATATTCGCCAGGCAATACGGGCAGGATTGCCTGATAAGGAAAACGAGGCTGCTGCTTATTTACAGCTTTCTTCTATCATGATTAACAAACGCGAATTTCGCGCAGCCAAAGAATATTTCAGAAAAGTAAAAGCATTAAAACCAACCACTCCTCAAATTGCTGACCAGGTAAAACAAATGGAAAAATATATTACGAGAATGCCGGGGTAGAGTTGAGGAATTAAAAATTAAAAATAAGATTTGTAATTACAGAAAAATTAGAATTGGTTTTTAATTAAAAAAGTCTTCCCATTATTTATTCTTCCTTTAATGTTCAATAAAGTTTGTAAACTTTCCTTTTAAAAAAACATTCACCCAAAAAACTTTTCCGGATTATTTTTGTTGTTCCAAAAAAATAATATGTCAACAGTAAAAGCTTATGCTGCAAAAAGCGCTACTACTCCCATTGAACCATTTAACATAGAAAGAAGAGAACTGAAACCTCATGATGTACAATTGGAAATATTGTATTGCGGCGTGTGTCACAGCGATCTTCATACAGCGCGCAATGAATGGGGAAATACCATGTATCCTGTTGTTCCGGGCCACGAAATTGTAGGCCGTGTTATAAAAGTTGGCAATCATGTAAAAAAATATAAAGCCGGCGATCTTGCTGCCATCGGCTGCCTGGTAGATAGTTGCAGGGAATGCGACAATTGTAAAGAAGGCCTTGAACAATATTGCAGCAATGGAATGGTAGGAACTTATAATGCGCACGAAAGAGATGGCAGTGGAATTACTTATGGCGGTTACAGCAAACAAATTGTAGCTCATGAAGATTTTGTTTTAAAAATTTCTGATAAGCTTCCGCTGGAAAACGTGGCCCCGTTGCTTTGCGCAGGCATTACTACTTATTCACCTCTGCGCCATTGGAAAGTGAGCAAAGGTGATAAAGTGGGTATTTTAGGGCTTGGTGGTTTGGGACACATGGGTGTAAAACTTGCTGTGTCATTTGGCGCCGAAGTTACTATGTTGAGCCATACTCCATCAAAAGAGGCGGATGCAAAAAGATTGGGCGCTCATAAATTTCTTTTAACTACCGATAAAGAAAAAGTGAAAAGCATGCACAATTATTTTGATTTTATTTTAGACACTGTTTCTGCTCCGCACGATTATAATATTTATTTAAACATGCTCAAAACAAATGGTGTAATGGTGTGTGTCGGCGCGCCTTCCGAGCCTGCGCATATACCTGCGTTTAATCTTATTATGCAAAGAAGAAGTTTTGCAGGATCTTTAATTGGAGGTATTGCTGAAACGCAGGAAATGCTTGATTACTGCGCAGCGCATAACATTACATCTGATGTAGAAGTAATCAATATTAAAGATATTAATGAAAGCTACGAACGTATGTTGAAAGGAGATGTGCGTTACAGGTTTGTAATTGATATGGCAACTTTGTGAGTAGTGAGTTATAATTTTTTTTTAATTTTTTATAAAAAAAACCGCCTTAAATTTTTGAGGCGGTTTTTAATTTAATAAATAAATTTTATTTATTGTATAAATAAAAAATGAAAATGCTATTATGCATTCTCAAAATGTTCATCAACTTTTTTCCAGTTTACTACATTCCAAAAAGCTTTTAAATAATCAGCTCTTTTATTTTGATACTTTAAATAATAAGCATGTTCCCATACGTCGCAACCCAATATGGGCTTGCATTTGCATTCAGCAACGTCCATTAATGGATTGTCCTGATTGGGTGTGGAGCAAATGGCGAGTTTTCCATTAAGAACGCCAAGCCATGCCCATCCGCTGCCAAAGCGCGATGCTCCTGCTGCATTAAATTTTTCTTTCATTTCATCAAATGAACCAAATGCATTGTCAATTGCTTTTGCTAATTTCCCTTCAGGCTTACCGCCGCCATCGGGCGATAAAATTTCCCAAAAAAAACTATGATTCCAATGGCCGCCTCCATTGTTGCGCACGGCAGGGCTTATGCTTCCTGCATTAGCAAGCAATTCTTCCAATGTTTTATTTTCATTAGGTGTGCCTGCAATAGCTTTATTAAGATTATCTACATAAGCCTGGTGGTGCTTATCGTGATGAATTTGCATAGTTTCTTTGTCAATGTGTGGCTCAAGCGCATCGTAGCTGTAGGGTAGAGCCGGTAGTGTAAATGCCATAATGTATATTTTTTAAAAGTGAACGTTTTGTATTGTAACAAATTTACTTACTATATGTTTAAAAGCATGAAGGGTATGGTAATAATTCCCGATAGCGAAAGTTGTAAAATTTTTTTCTATCTTTTTTTTCTGAAAAAATTTTGCATCAGCGCCATACAATCATTGGCACAAATATTACTTACGATTGTTGTTTTGGGATGCAACTTTACTTTTGCAATGCCGCCATGTTTTTCATCTGCTGCGCCATACACAATCTTTCCAATTTTGCTCCAGTACAAAGCGCCGCAACACATTGCGCATGGCTCAATGGTAACATATATGGTTGCTTCCGGCAAATATTTTGAACCGAGATAATTAAATGCGGAGGTGAGCGATAGGATTTCTGCATGTGCTGTTGAATCGGTAAGAGTTTCTACCTGATTGTATCCGCGGGCGATTATGGTATTCTTCATTACAATTACAGCGCCAATGGGAACTTCATCTGCGTCAAAAGCTTTTTGCGCTTCACGCAGGGCTTGTTTCATATAATATTCATCATCCATTCATTTAAAAATTTACAGCAATCGGCACGGCCATAACTGTGAGGCTGTAGTTGCATATGCCTGAGCCTTTCGGTATAGGTTGGCATTTTTGATGAACTCAGTAATTATTAAATTATTAATTACTTAAGTTTATTATGCCAATTGTCAATTGCCTATTCAAAATTCACCATCACGCTTCCCGCTCCTGCGCTCTCAGCCAGCGTTCCGGCACCTGATTGTTGCTGGCAAATAAATAATCATTATAGCTGCATGGGATAAATTTTTTATTAGGCAATTCCATCCACCATCTTCCTGTTTTTTTACTTTGAATGAAAATGGTATCTACTTCAGCAAATGCAGTATGGTATTCATTAAAATTTTGCCTTTCTTTAAGTTCTGCTTCCTGATTGTTTCTATTTCTTCCGTCAATAAAGTACCAGATCATTTGTGCTATTTGCAAAGCAGTAAGATTTTTTATATCTTTTTTTGCATCGTAACCATATATTCCAAACGAAGAAAGCGTTTGGCTGAGGCCAGCGAAACGGGCAAGGCTACACGCCTCTTCGCCTGTAAATCCATTTGCGCTTAGCACAGAAGCAGGTGCATCGCTGTGTTTTATTGAAGCAATATCAAAACTAACCAAATGAGAATTTCTGATAACCGGTTCCATTTCTTCAATTTGTTCTTTTGCTTTCCCTAAGCGATAGCAATCAAACCGAAGCTTATCCATAGTTTCCAACATTCGGGGATGTACAAAATAACTTTGAAACCCGATATGGTTATAATGATTCACCATGTTTGGTTCGTTGGTAAGCATCTCCATTAAAAAATTTTGGCTTCGCACAGGCGATTCACTTTTAAGATCAATAGTAGCATCTATAACCGTTGCTTCTATAATTTTTTTTAGGTCTTTGTAAGCATAATATTGCGCCAAAGTATTATCGTGCGAACCTCCAATGAGAATGATCGTTTTATTAGCCTGAAGCACTTCGCTAACCACCGTTTTTATGGCAGCATAAGAATCCGCAACGGTAGCTCCGCATTTTATATTTCCTACATCCGCAATGGAAATATTTTTATGCCAGCTATACAATTGATATAATTGACGGCGCACTGCATCTGCTGCATTTTGCTCTGCTATAAATCCATCTCCACGAAATTCATTAACGCCTGCAATTACAATATCCACGCCGGTTACATCGGGCACTTCTTCTTCATAAATTTTTATAAAACTGGCCATTTGGCTGGGATTGTATTCTTTATCATCATTTAAAAAAAGTTTATTTACCGGAGATAAAAATTCATGTAGGCTGTACATTATATTTTCAATTTTGGGCAAACCTAAAAGATAAAACGCATAATTAAAGATCAGACTTAAATTTTTTTACCGGATCGTTCAATAAATTTTTAAACAATGGTTTCGTGTATTTTTGCCGCATGAATAATTTATTAGAGCAAATACAACGTTCAAAGGAACAAATAGAAAAATTTTCTGCTGAAGGAGAAAACCGTGCGGAAACATTCCGTATTCATTTTTTAGGAGCTAAAGGAGTAATAAAATCTTTAATGAGCGATATGAAAAATGTTTCACCGGAAAAAAAACGTGAAATGGGTCAACTGCTGAATGATTTAAAATTATTGGCAGAAAAAAAATATAATGAATTAAAAGAAACTAACCTGCCTACCGGACAGACAGGCGGTAACGCATATACGAAAAAAGATAATCTCATTGATATCACATTGCCGGGTGAAGCTTTGCCTTTGGGAAGCAGGCATCCGATAAGCATTGTGCGAAATAAAATTGTTTCCATATTTCAGCGATTGGGTTTTGCAGTTGCCGAAGGGCCGGAAATAGAAGATGACTGGCATAATTTTACTGCGCTTAATTTACCGGAAAACCATCCGGCAAGAGATATGCAAGACACATTTTATGTATCCCAAAATCCTGACTGGATGTTGCGAACCCACACCAGCAGCGTACAGGTGCGGGAGATGGAAAAGGGAAAATTGCCGATACGAATCATTTGCCCGGGAAGAGTATATCGTAATGAAACAATAAGCGCAAGGGCGCATTGTTTTTTTCACCAGGTAGAAGGATTGTATGTAGCTGAAGAAGTTTCATTTGCCGATCTCAAGCAAACGCTGTATTTCTTTGTTCAGGAGATGTTTGGCGATGCGGTGAAGATTCGTTTCAGGCCTTCTTATTTTCCATTTACTGAGCCGAGCGCTGAGATGGATATTAGCTGTCTTATCTGTGGTGGCGCGGGTTGTAGCGTTTGTAAGCATACCGGCTGGGTTGAAATTTTAGGTTGCGGCATGGTGCATCCCAAAGTGCTGGAGAACTGTGGCATTGACAGTAATAAATATTCCGGATTTGCATTTGGAATGGGAATAGAAAGAATTACGATGCTTAAATATCAAATAAAAGATTTGCGGCTTTTCAGTGAAAATGATTTGAGATTTTTGAAACAGTTTACGAGTGCGGTGTAAATTTTAAATCAATTATTGAATAAAATTAAAAGCTAAGATTAAAATTTTTTATCTTTATTTTTTAATGATCTTTTTAGGGCTGATATAAAAAATAAAAAAACAAAAAATCACATTGTAAGAATAAGAAGGGAAAAGAATTCCCGGTCTAAAGGCGTAAATACTTCAAAGTATTGCGGAACTGTAAAATTCAACGACGATGCTTTAGCTATACAAAAAAGATTGAGGAGTGAATGGAAATAAATTTTTTTTGGACACAAATATCATAGTATATATTCTTAATGGCGACAAAATAATTTCAGATTAGCTTTCTCAAAAAATTTTTTATACTTCCATTATTTGCGAAATTGAATTGTTCGGCTCAAAAAAGTTAACTCGAAGAAACGCAAATCGAAAATTTTTTATCAGAGTTTAAAATAATTCCCATTGACTAACCGGTCAAAGGATTAGCTATTTTGATAAAGGGTTTTAGCAAATTAAAGAATTGGAAATAGACTTTTATAAAAAATATTTATGATCATCACCATTTGCATTTGCGGAGCAGGAACTATGGGAAGCGGCATTGCACAAGTGGCTGCGCAAAGTGGTTTTAATACGATTCTCTTTGATGTAAATGCATCTGCAATTGATAAAGCAAAAACATCAATTGAAAAAAATCTTCAGTATTTAGTTGATAAAGAAAAAATTTCTCTTTCTGATAAAAATGAAATTTATAATCGCATTCAATTTACAAATGATATACAACAATGCACTGGCGAAATAATTATTGAAGCCATTGCTGAAATTGAAGAAGCCAAAATTTTTTTATTTAATGAACTCGCAAAATATAATAATGAAGAAGTGATTTTTGCTACCAACACTTCTTCGCTTTCAGTTTCTTCTTTGCAAAAAAAAATAATTTTTCCTCAGCGAGTTGTTGGCATGCATTTTTTTAATCCTGCTTATATAATGAAATTAGTAGAAGTAGTAAAAGGAAATGAAACCAATAATGAAATAGCAAAAACCATTTATGATATTTGCCTGCAAATGGGCAAGCAGCCTGTAATGTGTAAAGATGTGCCGGGCTTTATTGTAAACCGCATCGCACGCCAATATTATCTTGAATCATTAAAAATCGTTGAGCAAGATATTGCGTCTTTTGAAGAGGTGGATGCTGTTTTAGAAGCAAGCGGTTTTAAAATGGGGCCTTTTAAATTAATGGATTTGATTGGCATGGATATTAATCTTGCTGTATCACAAAGTATGTACGATGCATTTAGTAAAGCCGCACGTTTTAAACCGTCGCAAATGCAAATTGAAAAAGTAAAGAATGGAGAGCTGGGTAAAAAAACAGGAAAAGGTTTTTATGATTATTCAAAATAAAAACACTACAAATTTTTTCTTGTGAATTTTTTTATGTTAAAATAAATTTGGAAACTTTATTGATGCAAGAAGAAAAAATTTCATCAGAAAATTTAATCCCTCATAAAAATATTTTAGTAACAGGCGCTTCCGGACTTACAGGGAGTGAATTAACAAAACAGTTGCTGGATAAGGGTTACAGGGTTACAGCAATGGTTCATACAACGCCTGTAAAAAATTCTCATCCCAATTTAATTATCAAACAATGTGATATTCTTGATACAACTTCCCTGGAAGAAATTATGCAGGATGTAACGCATGTTTATCATTGCGCCGCATTCATTTCATTTGAATCAAAAGATAAAAAAAATCTTTTTAAAATAAATATGGAAGGAACCGCCAATGTGGTTAATACATGCATCAATAATAAAATTCAAAAATTAATTCATGTAAGTTCCGTTTCTGCGCTGGGGCGAATAAGAAACGGACAAACAGTAAATGAACAAACAACCTGGACAAAGGAAACAAACAATAGTATGTATGGCAAATCAAAATACCTGGCTGAAATGGAAGTGTGGCGCGGAATTGGCGAAGGCCTCAATGCTGTAATCGTAAACCCTTCTATCATTCTCGGCGGCGATAAATGGGATGAGGGTTCCACTGCATTATTTAAATCTGCTTATAATGAATTTAAATATTATACCGAAGGCACAAGCGGTTTTATTGATGTAAAAGATTTGGCCCGCATCATGATTTTGTTAATGAACAGCGAAATATCTGCGCAACGTTTTATTTTATGCGCTGAAAATTTATCTTACAAAGAAATATTTTTTTTAATGGCAAAATATTTTAATAAAAAACCTCCGCATAAAAAAGTAACTCCGTTTATTGCGGAAATAGTTTGGAGAATTGAAGCAATAAAAAGCGCCATTGCAGGTAAAAAAAGTTTGCTTACAAAAGAAACTGCACGCACAGCGCAGGCAACAGTGCAATATGATAACAGTAAAATTTTGCACGCATTACCTTCATTTCGGTTTATACCAATTACTGAAACAATTGAACATACCTGTAAAGTGTTACAAGAAAAATATGATTTGTAATTTTATCATTTGAAAAAAATCCTATGAAGAAACAAATTTCAATCATCATTCTATTTTTCATTTTTTGTTTTCTTACTTTTAATATTTCTTTTTCGCAAACCAATTATTATAATGTAAAAGGAAAAGTAATTGATAAAACCACCAAAGCTCCATTGCAGGGTGCATCTGTGTTTGCGCAAAATTCAACTTTTGGAGAAGCAACTGATGCCGATGGAAATTTTAAACTTACCATTCCCAACGGCGGTTATTCGCTGGTAGCAAGTTTTACTGGTTATGAAACAGAAACCATACGCATCAGCAATACTTCTTCTCAAAATGATAATCTTGTTTTTGAATTGAATCCACAAGAAAAATCTTTGGAAGCCGTTACCATTGCTGTAAGTAATGAAGTGAAAGACGGATGGCAGAAGTATGGAGAATTTTTTACTGAAAATTTTATCGGGCAATCAAAGTTTGCAAAACAATGCATTATTAAAAACCCGGAAGTATTGCATTTTTATTTTAGCAAAAAGAAAAATCGTTTAAAAGTTTTGGCAACCGAACCTTTGATTGTAAATAATTTTGCGTTAGGGTATAATTTAAAATTTGCTATTGATTCTTTTACGAATGAATATAACACGAACACCAATTTATTTATTGGTTATCCTCTTTTTGAAGAAATGCAGGGAACGCCCGCGCAGCAAGAAACCTGGCGTGAGAACAGAGCTGTTGCATATAAAGGATCTATGCTGCAATTAATGAGAAGCATTTTCAATAAAACATTAATGCAGGATGGTTTTGAATTGCAATTCATCATAAGAAATGATGGTAAAGAAATTCCAATACCATTACAAAATTTATATGGCGCTTTAAATTATGATAAAGACGACAGCACCAATACGGTTGAGATTATTCCCAATCAAAATGAAGTGGCAGTGATTTATAAAAACGCCGCACCCGAAGAAGCTTATTTAAATTCGGATGAGGCCATAAAAAAAGATTTTCAATTATCCACTTTACTTTTTGCACCGGGCGAATCAATAGTGATAGAACAAAATGGTTATTATTATGATCAAACAGATATAATTACAAATGGCTATCTTGGTTTCAAAAAGATTGGCGATATGCTGCCGTATGATTACGCTCCTAACCCCGAAAGGGAATAATGATTAATGCTGTAGCTAATTTTCACATTGAGTTATTTTCATATTTTCACATTTATTCCCTTTACTCTTTCCCAAATTTCGGGAAGGCGTTTTATTAAAACCAATTCTTTTCTTTTGCTAAAAAATTCCTGTATCGGCGTTCCCCAATAAGTTTTATTTCCTTCAATGCTCGATGTAATTCCTGCCTGCCCCATCACGATTGCATTATCGCCAATGGTAATTGTTTTGTTTACACCAACCTGTCCCCAAAGCGTTACACCATCACCTAAAGTGGTACCACCTGCTATACCAACCTGTGCAGCGAGGATACAATTTTTACCAATTACTACTTCATGGCCAATATGCACGAGATTATCAAATTTCGATCCCATTCCAATTCTTGTTTCAGAACTTACGCCCCTGTCAATTGTACAATTGGCGCCTATTTCCACATCATCTTCAATTATTACATTACCGCACGATGGCATTTTTTTATACCAGGTTTTTCTATTCTTTTTTGTGTTTAAATAAAATGCATCGCTGCCGATAACAGTTCCGGAATGTATTTCAACATTGTTACCAATAACGGTATAATCATAAATGGAAACATTAGGATGAATGATACAATTATCTCCTACAACAACATGATTTCCCAAAAAAACATTTTGCATTACAATTGTATTCTTGCCGATAACTGCTGTATCGCTTATCATTTTTTCAGATGGAGTAAACGGGCGAAAATGATTTACAATTTTAGAATATGCATCAAAAGGTTCATCGGTGATAAATAAAGTTTTCCCTTCCGGCGCTTCTGTTTTTTTATTGATGATGATAAAGGACGCTTTGCTGTTGATGCACGTATCATAATACTTTGGATGATCTACAAAAACAATATCTCCTTTGTTTACTTTATGAATTTCATTGATGCCGGTTGCAAATGAATTTTCATTGCCTGCAATTTCTGCATTAATAAAATTGGCGATCCATTGCGCCGGAACAGGAGAAGGAAATTGCATAAAATGTTATTTAATCATCAAAGATAAAGTTTGTAAATTTTATGGGGAATAACACTTTTGGCCGATGTGGTACAGATAAAAAATAAAAATTATGAAAATTTTTTTTCTAATGATTTAAAAAAAACTTTTGAAAACAGTAAGAAAATAAAAAAATAAAACCTGCGTTATATTATTATGCATCAGTATAAATTAAAACAAGTTTATTCGCTGAAACTATGATGGATACTGTATTTGCATAAAAATGAAAATTATAAATGAAGCTATTTATAGTTTTTTTGAGGAAAAAAATAATTTGAAAAATAAAACCAAACTAAAAAAAATGGCAACAATTATGCACAATGTGATTGTAAATGTTAATAAAAAAAACAAGAAAAATTTTCTTGTTAGAAAAAATTATTTTTAATATTGTGTAAGGAATTTTTTTTTCCTGTACTTACTAACCCATCCATATAACAAAGCCCGTGCAAAAGTTGCGGGCTTTATTTTTATGATTTATTCAACTTATAAAAATTTTATTTCATTTTATAAATAGGATATTGTTTAAATATTTTTTAGTTTATAAACCCTTTCATGTTCTTTCGCAATTTACTTCTGTTGATGGAAAGAAAACATTAAAAGATTTTTTTGATGTTCCGATAAATGTATATCCTGTGGGCCGTCTCGATTATGACAGTGAAGGATTGCTCTTACTCACTGATGACGGGCGTTTAAACAGCTATCTTTTGAATCCTAATCATCAGCACGAAAGAGAATACCTGGTGCAGGTAGAAGGAAATATTACAGAGGAAGCAATTCAAAAATTGCAAAACAGCGTAGCAATAAATGCCAATGGAAAAATGTATCAAACAAAAAAATGTTTTGCCGTAATCATTAATGAGCCGGAAGAATTACCGGAAAGAAACCCTCCCATTCGTTTTAGAAAAAACATCCCGGACAGTTGGATAAAATTAATTTTAACTGAAGGGAAAAACCGTCAGGTTCGCAAAATGACGGCCAGCGTTGGTTTCCCAACACTACGATTGATTCGCTATCGTATTGAAAAAATAACAATTGATAATTTAAAACCCGCTGAAATGAAAACGCTATCTCAATCAGAATTGTATAACTTGCTTCAAATTAATAAAAGATAATTCTCATGGTAAAATCAATGACCGGCTTTGGTAGGGCAGAACAAACCATAAATGAAAAAACTTATTTGGTAGAAATAAAATCACTCAATGGAAAACAACTTGAAATAAATTTAAAAATACCGCCACTGCTAAAGACGTATGAATTTGATGTACGAAATCTTTTGCAGGCAAATCTTTTTCGCGGCACCATAGAATGTTTCATTTCTATAAAACAAAACGGAAGTCTTAAACCTGTTGTTATAAATACGGATCTTATAAAAGCATATTACAAACAAATTGATGAGCTGGCAGATGATTTAAAAATTGATACCAATTCTGTGTTAAGCGCCTTGTTGCGTTTACCCGAAGTAGTTACGCCCAGCAATGAAGTGCTGAATGAAAATGATTGGAGCGATTTAAAAAAAGTAATTGAGGATGCGCTTAACGAACTTAATAAACACAGGATAGATGAAGGAAAATCACTCGAAAAAGAATTAAAGCTGCGCATAAAAAATATCAATAAACAGGAAGAAGAAATACTGAAGCTGGAGCCTAAGAGAAAAGAAAGAATGAAAGCAGAGTTGCTTACAATGCTGGAAGAAAATGTTGGTAAAGAAAATTATGATGCCAACAGAATGGAGCAGGAACTCATTTATTACATTGAAAAAATTGACATCAGGGAAGAGCAGGTGCGCTTAAAAAATCATTGCGATTATTTTAAAACCATTTTAGATGATGCTGAAGAATCGAAAGGGAAAAAACTTGCATTTGTAATTCAGGAAATCGGCCGCGAGATCAATACCACAGGCTCAAAAGCGTATGATTCGCAGATACAAAAATGCGTAGTGCTTATGAAAGATGAAATGGAAAAAGCCAAAGAACAAATTTTTAATGTTTTGTAATTTTTATCTTCATCTTCAAAAACAAAACCCATTATTTTTACAAAAAATATACTTGAAAAAAAATAGCATCATAGGATTGCTTTCATTGCTGATGGTTTCATGTGCAAAAATTGATTTGTATGAAAAGCAAGCTACCATTCGCTCCCAGCAATGGTTTTACAATAACACACCTTCCTTTACTTTTCACATTACCGACACAACATCATTATATAATGTATATATTGTGCTTCGCCATACCGATGCATATAATTATAATAACATCTGGCTTAGCATTGGCACCAAAGCTCCCGGCGATTCTATAAAATTTCAAAATATAAATTTGCAACTTGCCACCGATGCCACCGGATGGGAAGGCGCAGGTACAGATGATATTTTTACCGTAAGAAAAAATATAACTCCCGGGCCGGTTCCTTTTAAAAGGCCCGGAGATTATACATTTACAATTTCTCAAATCATGCGCGAAAATCCATTGAAGCATATTCTTAATGTAGGATTACGAATTGAAAAAGTAAATCAATAGCAAGTAATCATATTGAACGAGGGCTTTCTATTGCGTGATAAAATTTAATTTTCAATAATTTTTTTTTTGAAATTCATGGTGAGCAATGAAGCATTTAAAAGAAGATTTAAAATAAAACGTCCGCAAACTATTTATATTTTATATTGGGTGTTGCTCTCTTACATCCTTGCTGCGCTTGTGTTTTGGTTTATTGTATTAAAAAATCAAAATGAACAATTGAGTAAGTACCGGCTCGATATGATAGATGTGGACGATAGCATGCATGAGCAAAAACAAAATGAAATTACAGACGCCAAAAACAGAAATACTTTTCAATACATCGGAGAAGGAATTACTTTTTTATTATTGATAGGCGTGGGCGCTATATTTGTTTTCAGGGCAATAAACCGGCAATTTAAGCAAGCGCAGCAACAGGAAAATTTTATGATGGCCATCACGCACGAATTGAAAACGCCCATTGCTGTTACCAAGCTTAATCTGGAAACTTTGCAAAAAAGATTGCTGAATGATGAGCAGCGTCAAAAGCTTATCCACTCTACCATTCAGGAAGCCAACCGGCTGAATGCGCTTTGTAATAATATGCTTCTTACCAGCCAGATTGAAGCCGGCGGTTATAAAATAATGCAGGAGCCAATTAATTTTTCTGACCTGGCAAAAGAATGCGCCCACGATTTTATGGTTCGGTTTCCAAATAGAAAAATTGAAATTCAAGTAACAGAAAAAATTTTTATTAACGGCGATTGGCTGCTGTTGCAGCTTGCAGTTAACAATCTTTTAGATAATGCAATTAAATATTCCGGCAAAGACGATATAGTTTTGCTAAAGCTTTTTCAAAACAATAAAGAAATTTATATTCAGGTAATTGATGAAGGCCCGGGCATATCAAGCGAAGAGAAAGAAAAAATATTTGAAAAATATTATCGCAGTGGTCACGGAAAAGTAAAGGGAACGGGGCTTGGCCTTTATCTTACAAAAAAAATTGTAAAGGCTCATCATGGGATTATCAAAATAAAAAATAACATTTCCCGTGGAAGTATTTTTGAGATTTTATTAAAAATTTAAAATCATTTTAAGTAATTAAAGTTTATATTATGCAAAAGAAAAATTCTATTTTATTAGTGGAAGATGAAGAAAACCTGCAGGATGCACTTCGCCTCAATTTTGAAATGGAAGGGTATCAGGTTACCAGCGCTTATGACGGCTCCGAAGCACTGAGAATTATACACAGCGAATACTTTGATGTAATTATACTTGATGTGATGCTGCCCGAAATTGACGGAATTACGGTGTGTGAAAACATACGGCTTTTTAATTCGGAAGTTCCTATTCTTATTTTAAGCGCCAAACACAGAAGTGCAGACAGGGTGATCGGATTGCGAAAAGGCGCTGATGATTATCTTACCAAACCATTTGATCTTAAAGAATTATTGTTGCGTGTAAAAAAGCTGATTGAAAAAAGCAAGCTCATTTCTTCCAAAGAAAAAGTTTCATCTGTATTTAATTTCGGCAAAAACAATATCAACTTCAAAGCGCTGGAATGCACTACCAAAGCAGGAAACACAATTTCCCTCACTAAAAAAGAAGCCATGTTGCTGAAGCTGCTTATTGAAAACAGAAACGAAGTAGTAACGCGCGAAAAAATTTTACAAGCCGTATGGGGTTACAATGTATATCCTACTACAAGAACGGTTGATAATTTTATTTTAAGCTTTAGAAAATATTTTGAAGAAGACAGCCGCAATCCGAAATATTTTCATTCAATACGAGGCATCGGTTATAAGTTTACCGATAATTAACATTGCTTATCCAAAAGAGCAATCACTTCATTAGCTTTTTCATACACATCTTTCATTTCATTTATGTTGGATGGTGGCGCATACAAATTCAATTCAATATTATCCATCAAATTATTTAGTCTTATGGAAGTTCCTAATCCTATATTGCATGCATCCAATTGTTCATTTATCCTTTTGCGTGAAAGCTCTTCTGCAGGTATTTTAAATTTTGCAGATACATATTTTTTTATTGAATGATCCAACGTATGATAAAAAGCTGCGCTGTTGGCGTGCATTAATTTTTCATGCGCATCTTCTAATGGATTTTGCAGAATAAAAGATTCTTCTTCTTTTTTTTCTGCATTATTTTCTTCAATTACCGGAGTTGCAATAATATTTTTTTTCTTTACATTTTTTCTTTGCATAAACCAGAAAAAAATAATTGCGAGTAAAATAACTGCAGCAAGTAAATACAATCCAACTAAATTAATAATACCGGTTTGCTGTAAATTTTGCGTTCCATTACTTTTTAAATAAGGAGTAGAAGAAATGCCTTTACCCTTTGTAACATGCACCACAAGCTGGTTTGTAGATACTGTTTTGTAAACGACAGCTACTGGATCGAAGTAAGAAAATGCAATAGCCGGAATAGTATAGTCGCCCGGTTTTGAAACCGTAAAAGGATACGTGAAAGTTTTATTTCCTTTCATTGGCGCCGAAAGTTTATCAATACCATCAGTAATTTTTGCATCGTATCCATCAATGCCCTGCGGCCAGTTTATTTTAGGCGCGTTTACTAATTGAATATTTCCGGCACCGCTAATTACAATTTTTAAATTACCCGCATCATCAGTTGTTATATTATTTTTTTGCAAAGAAGATTGAATAGAAAAATTTCCTACCGAACCTTTGAAGTCTGCAGGTTTGTTTTCTTCGGGTAATGGCTTTACAGTAATTACAACAGGCTTGCTTTTTAAAGTAACATGCTCTTCAACCACAGCATCGGCGGGCGTTGTAGCATCAGCAAAGTTTTGCATCATATCAAAAAACATATCGCCTTGCTGAGCGCCTGCGTAATCGGCTTTTATAAAAGTAACTTTATTATCAGCCACAACAGGATCAAGCGTAATATTTCCCGGCTGCAATGGATATAATTCTACTTTACGCAAAGTATATACATTATAATCGCGGCCATTGTATTTTTCAACCCCTGAAGAATTGTTATTGTTTAAATCCAGATCGCTCACCGAAAATCCATTGAATGATGGCGCATCGGTAATGGTGGATTCGGAACGTAACCGTGTATATAATTTATAAGATGCAACAATTGGTTCGCCTACATAACAATTCGTTTTGCTTACATCTAATTTTATGAATAAATTCTTTTTTACTTTATCATTTACATTTTCTCCTTTCTTTAAAATATAATCATCAAACGGGTGAGTGGTTGGTTCAGAAGGAAAATCAAAGCTTAAATTTGGAAAAGAAGGAAATGGATTTGTAGGATTGAGTGCAGATGAAGATGATGAAGGTGATGATGAAGTGTTGACTACTTTTATATTTAACGGGTCTGTCTGAAACGCTTTACCATCGGCCTTTGCAGTGGCGGGGCCGATGGTGAAGCTGCCGGTGGAATTGGGTTTTAATAAATAGCCGATTGAAACATATTGATCTACTTTTCCATTAATGCTGGTCATTCCGCTTTCCTGGTTGGGGCCGCTTACTACAGAAAAATTTTTGAATAAAGGAGGATCAATGGATTCTACATGCGATGCATGATCTACTTTAAACTGAATTTGCAGGTAATCATTTTTACCAATTTTTTTTTGGGGGCAAACAGATGTAAAAGTTATTTGAGCAAATGAAATATTATAACTGCATGCAACAATAAAAAATAAGAAGAATAAAAACTTAAAAGTAAATTTTTGTAAATGTGTAATCATGCCTTTGTACAATCATGAAGAAAAACAAAATTACTCTTTAATAAAACTGAAGAGACGTTAAAAAAAATTATCGTTGTTAAAATAATTTTAAATACAGCTAAGGCAAGTCTCCTTGCTGCGGCCTTATGATAATTTCTTCTACACAAGCCTGAGGTGAAAGTAACGAAGCCGCGAAAATAATTTCTACAATATCATTTACTTCCATTATTCTGGAAGCCGCTACACCACTGCTTTCCCACGATGAAGTATAAACAGCGCCGGGATATACCGTTGTTACTTTAATCTTATATGGCTTCATTTCTTCTCTTAAATTTTTACTAAAGCCCATCAAAGCGTGTTTGCTGATGCTGTAAGAGCCGCCATTGCTGTACGCTTTTAAAGATGCAACAGAGCACATATTAAAAATATGCCCCGATTTTTTTTTCATCATAGCAGGAAGCAATGCGCGGGTTACATAATAAGCGCTGTATAAATTTGCGGCGATCATTTTTTCGAGTGTACCTTCGGGTTCATTAAAAATACTGCCTGGAAGAAAATTTCCTGCATTATTAATTAATATATCCGGCGTAATATTTTTATCCTTTATCCAATTAGAAAATTTTTCTGCTGAAGATTTTTTACTTATATCTGCGGCGAAATATTGAACCAAAATATTTTTATTTTTTTTATTGATTTCATCTGCCGCATTCTTTAGTGCAGTTTTATTTCTTGCACATATAAAAATTTTGTTGCCATTGATTGCAAATTTCTTTGTCAAAGCTTTTCCTATACCTTTGCTGGCTCCTGTTATTACAATATTCATAACTTTATTTCGTTGAATTATTGAGTGATGATACATAACAAATCTAAACAATCTATGAAACCCGATTCTCCAAAATATCGTCATCTTTTTTTTGACCTTGATCATACGCTGTGGGATTTTGACGCCAATGCAAAAGAATCACTTGCCGAACTGTATATTTTTTTTGAACTGGAATCGAAATTTATTTCTCCTTTTGAAATTTTTTACCGCACCTATTTAAAACATAATGAAATATTATGGGATCGTTTTGAAAAGGGATACATTACCAGCGAAGAACTGAAATGGAAAAGAATGTGGCGCACGTTAATGGATTTTAGAATAGGCGATGAAAAGCTGGCAAAAGAAATGAGCGCAAAATTTTTGGAAATACTTCCCACAAAAAAAAGGGTGTTTGATTATACATTTGAAATATTGGATTATTTAACCCAGAAAAAATATTCTCTTCATCTTATTACAAATGGTTTTGAAAAAACGCAATGGATGAAGCTGAATAACTCATCGCTTGCAAAATATTTTACCCACGTTATCACATCAGAAATTTCTAATTCCATGAAGCCTCAGAAAGAAATTTTTGAATATGCATTAAAAAAAACAAATGGAAAAATTGAAGAGTGCATTATGATTGGCGATAACCAGCAGGCCGATATACAAGGTGCGCTGAATGCAGGAATGGACACCATTTTCGTAAATCACATCAAGGCCAATTCTACCATTAAACCTACGCATACCATTTATCATTTAAAAGAATTGGAAAGTATTTTATAAAAAATATTGATAAATTTCATACGCTGAAAAGTGTGCGTGAAACACCGCACATAGTGGTTGATTAACTAAATGCCCGAGAAAAAGCCGAAACTTGCGGATTTTTTATTTGGAATGAAATAGCTCGAATTAAGAGAACAATTATAAAAATTCCTTCCTCATGTTTTAAAATAATAATTTCAGAATCTTTCATTATTATTTACAAAAAAAAAGTATAAACTGCAAAAAAACTATGAAGCCTTCTGAAAAAAGCGAATTGAAAACACTCTCATTTAAAACGCCAAAAGATTTTGAAAAATGGCTTGATAAAAATCATAGCACTGCTAAAGGAATATGGCTGCGGCTTTTTAAAAAAGATTCTGGTGAAAAAACCATAACGCACAGTGAGGCGCTCGATGAAGCTCTTTGCTATGGCTGGATTGACGGGCAGTCGAATAAATATGACGACATATCATGGGTTCAGAAATTTACTCCGCGCAATCCAAAAAGTAGGTGGAGTAAAAGAAACACAAATAATATTGAGCGGCTTATATCACTTGAAAAAATGAAGGCCGCCGGTTTAGCGGAAGTCGAAAAAGCTAAAGCAGACGGAAGATGGGAAAATGCATATAATGCTGCAAGTGAAATGATAATTCCTGATGACTTTTTGAAAAAGCTTTCAAAGAATAAAAAAGCCAAAACATTTTTTGAATCATTAAACAGGGCAAATAAATATGCAATTGCATGGCGATTGCAAACTGCAAAAAAACCGGAGACAAGAGAAAAAAGAATGAAAACAATTCTTGAAATGATGGCCGAAGGGGAAAAATTTCATTAAGTTCAGCGCATTTATTATTTAACTACAAGAATTAAATCTTAATAAACTTCTTATGGTTTAAATCCTATTCGTTGCCTTGGTTGTTGTGGCGGATTTAATAATTGTTTCAGCGCTTTAAAAATTATTTGAATATCCTCTTCATATTTTTTCATCTTCCCGTCTTGCTTCAACATATTTTTTTCAATTTGTTCAAGCTTTAATAAAATATCCTTGTGAGCAAAAAGCATTTCTCTCATTTTACTGAACACTCTTATTATTTGGATGTTTACTTCAATTGCCATTTTGCTGTTTAATACACTCGAAAGCATGGCTACTCCTTGTTCAGTAAAAGCCATTGGTAAATATCGGGAGCCTCCCCATCTTGAGGTGCCAATTTGGCTCCTCAAGTTTTCAAATTCTTCATTATTCAATTCAAACATAAAATCTTCAGGGAATCGTTCAATATTTCTTCTTACTTGCCTTTTTAATTGTTTGGTTTCAACTAAATATAATTCAGACAGATCAACATCCAGCATTATTTGCAGCCGCGAATTAAATAAATTTTATTAATGATTTTATCCTCCGGTAACAGTTGTTTGGTATGAGCCATAAAAATTATTTATTATTCTTTTACCGGAATCAATGTATCAATAGTAGCTAAAACCGTTACACCGCCTTTTACATTTTGATTAAGCTTTACATTGAGTTGTGTACCCACAGGTAATAACACATCTACTCTGCTTCCAAATTTTATGAATCCCATTTCGGCGCCTTGCTGCACAAGCTGGCCTACTTTAAGATAATTTATGATGCGCTTGGCAACTGCGCCGGCAATTTGTTTTACCAATATTTCTGCACTGTCGCTTTTAATTACAACACAGTGCCGTTCATTTTCGGTGGATGATTTTGGATGCCATGCCACCAAATATTTTCCTTTGTGATATTGGCTGTATTGCACTTCACCGGTCATTGGTATTCGGTTGAGATGGACATTAGCAGGGCTCATAAAAATAGAAACCTGAATGCGCTTATCATGAAAATATTCTTTTTCCATTATTTCTTCAATTACCACTACTTTGCCATCGGCAGGGCATATTACCTGGTGATGTGCTACTGTAAAATTTCTTTTTGGAGAACGAAAAAATGAAATGACAAAAAGCAATATTAAAAGAGTGGCTCCAAAAACAATCCACGAAACAACCGGCATGGAAGCGCTGAAAAAATAAAAGAAAATAATATTTACTGCGCCAAAAATAAGCGCAGCTAAAGCAATAGATTTGTAACCTTCTTTATGAATGTTCATCCAATTAGTTTAATACAAATATAAAACAGAGATGATAGAGAAGTAATGAATAATTTATTTTACTTCATAAAAAAAAAATAATAGAACCACACAAATGGAATAGCCACCAACAGCGAATCGAAACGATCTAAAAAACCACCATGCCCGGGCATCAGCGTTCCGCTGTCTTTTACTTTTGCCATTCTTTTTATTTTGCTTTCGAGCAAGTCGCCAATATTGCCACATATTGCACAAAGCATTGCGATAATTATCCAATCAGTATAATTATAAAAATGCGTTGCATATCCAATTAAAGCAATAACAATAATACAGAGCAAAGCCCCGCCAATTGTACCTTCCCACGTTTTTTTGGGAGAAATTTTTGACAAAGAAGTTTTGCCAATTAAAGAACCTACAACATAAGCCATGGTATCATTTATCCATATTGAAAAAATAATTCCGCAAGGAATTATTTTTAAAAAATTATTATCAATATTAATATTATTACCAAGCCGGATGGTTATTAATAATACAATTGGAAGAGTTATATAAATGAATCCTGAAAGGCTTATTAATTTGTAAGAGGGATTTATTTTTTTTATCAGTTTTACAAATTCGTACCAGCAGCCAAAATGTATTATAGTAAAAAGTATAATGAAGCTCCATTGATTCCACAATAAACCTGCAAGCATTATTATTACAAAAATTATAGAAGTTAATGCTCTTGTTTTAAAAGCTTTTGAATCGAGCGCCATGTAAATTAAGATTGTGCAGTAGTCCAGTTATGAAAATCAAGATCATCATCAGGAAAATCATTGTTTTTTATTTTTTCTTTTTGTGATAAAGAAGTTTTTTTAAATTCTATAAAAAGATAAATTATTAAAATAAGCGCTACAGCTCCCGCCCACAGCGGAAAATTTTTTTCAATATCTTTTTGATTTTTTGAACCGGCAACATTGTAAATATACAATGCAGTTACCTGAAGACCGTTATACAAAAAATGAAATAATACCGATAGCCAAATATTTCCGCTGATATAAAATATTAATCCGAGGATAACGCCCAATGCAAAGCGAACCAGAAATCCATAATAAGAAGCATGAACCAAACTAAAAAAAACAGCAGTTACAATAATCGCTACCACAGGCGCTTTAAACCAGCGTGCAAGCACATTTTGCAATCCTGCCCTGAAACCAACTTCTTCAAACAAGCCCGGTAAAAAAGCAATCACTATTAAAGAAATAATATATCGCGGAAATGAATTAATATTTATTAGTGCTGCTTCCTGCGCTGAGCGCGAATCTTCCATCACTTTAAATTTTGTAGCCCACGCTGTTGGTATTGGAACAATTTTATTCAGCTCTGCCAATGCACCCGAAAGAGGAAAGGTTAATATCAAAATACATAGCAATAAAAAAATTTGTTTACCATTTATATTTGTATTGAACCCTATAAACTTTGAAGGCTTGCGATAACAAATAAGCGCCATAAAATAAACTGGCAAAAAAAATAAAAAGAAAGTGGAAACGACCTGAATGGTCATTACTACATTATAATAAGCAGGTTTCAACATTTCGGTTTGCATAGCAAATACTGACTTTCCGGTCATAATAAGCCATAAGGCTCCTGAGAGCAGTGTTCCTATTATTAAGCCTGCGCCAACTAATCCTAATAAAATTCCAAACTGCGAGGCATAGCTAAAATTTTTTGAATTTCTGTCAATAGTTATCATCTCCAATTTTTAGTGCGTAAATTTACAGCCAATAATTTTAAAAAGGCAAGAGCAAAAGGCAATTGGCAAAAGGAAATAGGCAAAAGGAAATAACAATTTAATAAAACAATTTAGCAATAAAACAATTTAACAATAAAAACAATTCACTCATTTTGATCAAAATCGGCAACATACAACTTCCTGAATTTCCATTATTGCTTGCTCCGATGGAAGACGTAAGCGATCCCCCATTTCGTGCGGTATGCAAAGATAATGGCGCACACCTGATGTACACTGAATTTATAAGCAGTGAAGGATTGATTCGCGATGCTATTAAAAGTAAAAAGAAGCTTGATATTTTCGATTATGAAAAACCGGTTGGCATACAAATTTTCGGTGGAGATGAAGAAAGCCTTTCACTCGCAGCAAAAATTGTTGATGCAACAAATCCTGATTTGCTGGATATAAATTTTGGTTGCCCGGTAAAAAAAGTTGCATGTCGCGGCGCCGGCGCAGGTGTTCTGAAAGATGTTCCTTTAATGGTGCGTTTAACTGATGCCGTTGTAAAAAGCACTTCATTGCCTGTAACAGTAAAAACAAGGTTGGGATGGGATGATGATACAAAAAATATTGAAGATGTTGCTGAAAGATTGCAGGATGTAGGCATTAAAGCACTGGCAATTCATGGGCGTACCCGTTCTCAAATGTATAAAGGAGAAGCCGACTGGACACTGATTGCAAGGGTGAAAGAAAATCCAAGAATTACCATTCCCATATTTGGCAATGGCGATATTGATTCACCACAAAAAGCATTAGAATATAAAAATAAATATGGAGTGGATGGAATTATGATAGGCCGCGCTGCTATTGGCTATCCCTGGATATTTAATGAAATAAGTTATTATGTAAAAACAAAAGAAATATTAGCGCCACCTACTGTTGAAGAAAGAGTAAACGTTTGCAAAAAACATCTTATAAAATCTTATGAATGGAAGGGCGCGGTGGTTGGAATTAATGAAATGCGCAGGCATTATACCAATTATTTAAAAGGATTACCAAACATAAAAGAATACCGTTTAAAATTAGTTACTTTAAAAGATGTAGATGAAATTATTGAAGTGTTGGATGAAATTGTAGATCAATATCAGGGGTATGAATTTCAGCGAACGGTAATTGAGCTGATTAATTATCATGAAAAATGTGCGGTGTAACTCCTGTCGGCACGGCGATGTGGCACTTTAATTTTGTTGGTTTTATTATTTGTATCATTATTTATTTTTTAAAATCATTCTTTAGGGAAAAAATTTCTACCCTCTCGAGTTTTTATTTTTAATTTTCAATTTTCCATTACTTCCATGCATTCCTTAAAAATTTCAGCCAATTGCCATGCATAATATTTTCAACGTCATCTTTTGTATAACCTCTTTTATAAAATAAAGAAGGCAGCTTTTGTAAGTCAGCAATACTTTCTAAATCATAGGGACATTGCTCGCTGCCAAAGCCGCCGTCGAGATCGGTGCCAATGCCGATGTGCAAAGCATTTCCGGCAATCTGGCAAATGTGATCGAAATGATCTATTATTTTTTCTAGATTGCAATTCATTTCTTTTGGTGATGATATTCCTCTCTGCCAGTGGGGAATCATCATCCATGCATCAAGCGCTCCGCCAATAACGGCGCCTCTTTCAATCAATGCTTTTATTTGTTCATCACTAAATTGCCTGTTATGATTTACAAGTGCTCTTACATTATTATGGCTGGCCCAAATGTTGCCATTAAAATTATCAAGCGCCTGCCAGAACGCATCATCGCACAAATGTGTTGCATCCAAAATGATATTAAGCCGTTCCATTTCTTTGAGCAATGCAATTCCATTGGGTTTCATTAATCCTTTTCCATCAGTTCCATTTGCATAACGGCCCGGGCCATAATGCGCAGGACCAATTGCACGCAAGCCATAATTCCATGCACGCTCCGCATGCTCAGTTGTAATTAATGAATCGGCACCTTCGAGACTTAAAATATAACCTATCGGTTTATTACGATTAATATTTTCATCGTTCCATAAATCAATATGTTTTTCGAGCGATGTTAAATTTTTAATCTGAACCATTTCGCAGGCTTCTTCCATTGCACGGTACCAGGCAAGCTGGGCCTGTGTTTGCGCCCATGCCTGTTCCGGAGAATTCCATCCCGGTAAATGATTTGAAGGAGATACATATCGTGCAATTTGTGTGGCAACAACCAATCCAATACTTCCATTTCGCAATTCAGGAAATGAAACGGTTGCTTTACCACGGCCGGGTTTATCGTTTAAAATTTTTTCTCTTTCATTAATTTTTTTTATAGGAGCGCGCAAATCACGATTCCATTCCATTGCATTCATGCTAAGATCAAGATGAGCATCTATTATAAACATTGTTTTAAATTGAAAATTGAAAATTAAGAATTGAAAATTATTATTGCCAGTTGCTCATTGCTTATTGCTAATTATACATTGATCTTCCTGTCTCTTGCAATAATTTTCCATTCGCCACTTACTTTTTTATTTTCAATAATTGTTGCGCGTTCGTACAATGCAACTGTCGGGCAAATATGAAATGGCAATCCATACAATACATCACCGATTTTATAAGAATGATTTTGTATTGTTTCAACAACCAAATGCTCTTCGCTCTGGCTGATAAATTTTAATTCGGGCGCATTTAAAAAATAAATTCGTTTGTGTAATTCATTTTCAGCAGCAACAGATTTATGTCCAAGATCAAGACATATTTTTGTATCAGATGGAAAAGAAATGATTCGGCTTATTACTAATGCTGCCGGAATAAAATTTTGTTCAGCACATGCAAGCTGATAACCTTTATCCCAATAAATAAATGTGCCTGGGCTGCATTCAATTTTTTTTCTTTTTAAATGGCTTGGAAATGTAGGCGAGCCGCCGGCAACAATTATTGGGTCTGCAAAACCATCATTCAATAAAATATTTTGCATTTCCAAAACAGGCTCAAATGCTTTATCACATTCAATTGTACGTTGCTTAAAATTTTTATTTCTTATGTGCCCATCGTACACATGCAAGCCAATGGGATATATTCCCTGAATGTTATTGCATGTTTTATAAAGTTCAATTGCTTTATCGCCGGGTGCAATTCCTGAGCGGTTCATACCAACATTTAAATCAATAAATACCGGAATGGTAATATTATTTTTATCAGCCATTGCGCCAATATTTTTTGCAGAAATAATGTTATCAATTAAGCATGAAAATTTTGTTGCAGGATATTTTTTTATAAGTTCAATAAAACGTTTTAGCTTAGGCATCGTTGGCTGATAAGCCAGTAAAACATTAGGAGCAGCACTAAGTGCAAGCATTTCAGCTTCGGCAATTGTAGCGCATTTAAATTTATTAATACCTGCATTTATCAGCAACGCAGCTACTTCTTTGGTCTTGTGCGTTTTTACATGTGGGCGCAATCTTTGTACATCATCTGTCATTGAAATTAATGTATTGATATTTTCGAGTAGGCGTTGCCGGTAGATAACAAGCGCAGGCGAATCAATTGCATCAATATCATTTATATAATACCAATTATTTTTTATTTCATTATCGTTGTTCATTTTTATTTTCATTAATACAATTCGAATAATGCTTCTATTTCTACTGCAATGTTGCCCGGCAAAGAGCCCATGCCTACTGCACTTCGCACGCCCACTCCATTTTCATCGCCCCATATTTTTTTAAACAATTCACTGCATCCATTAATAACGTACGGATGTTTTTCAAAATCAGCAGTGCAGTTTACCATTCCTAAAATTTTTATTACGCGTTTTATTTTATCAAGGCTTCCGAGGTTGGTAATAATTGTAGAAAGAATCGTTAAGCCCACTTGTTGCGCAGCCATTTTTCCATCTTCAATGGTGAGATCATCACCTATTCTTCCGGCAATCAGCGTACCGTCATTTTGAAAAGGTCCATGTCCGGAAATGTATAGATGTTTTCCATCAATTAAAAATGGTTTGTAAACGCCTACCGGCTTTGGCGCTGGCGGAAGGGTAAATCCTGTTTGTTTAAAACATGCAGAAGGGTTGTTATTATTCATGTGTAATTTTTTTTAATTTATACAAAAATATTTAAGACTAAAACACCGGCTAAACCAACAACAGATACAATTGTTTCCATCATTGTCCATGAACGTAAAGTATCTTTTATACTGAGGTTAAAATATTCTTTAAACAACCAAAAGCCGGAATCATTCACATGAGAACATGCAAGGCTTCCTGCGCCAATTGACAGCACCATTAAATTAGGGTTTACATGGCCTTGCAAAATTAAGGGAGCTAAAATGCCTGCAGTGGTTAAACCAGCTACTGTAGCGGATCCTACGCAAATTCTTATAATAGCGGCAATAAGCCATGCCAGTATAAGCGGCGGAATATTTATATGATTTAATTGTGTGGCAATTTGATTGCTTATTCCGCTGTCGGTAAGCACTTGCTTCAATGCGCCCGAGCTGCCGATGATCAATAATATTATGGCAATATCTTTTACCGCATCAGTATAAGTAAGCATAATATCTTTTATTTTTTTGTGTTGCTTAATTCCCAAAATATAAGTGGCAACTATCAAAGATATTATCATAACAACTGCAGGCTCCGATAAAAAAAATATTATTTGTCCAAATAAAGTTTCAGTTGAAATAAAATGAGAAATTATAGTTGTTAACATTAAAAGAATAACCGGTAATAACGCTGATAAAAAGCTACTAACGGTGCCGGGTAAACGCTTTTCTGGTAACGTAGTTCCATGAAAAATTTCTAATGGAACGGAATGAATATTTTTTAAAGTTTTTGAAAACAAAGGCCCGGCAAGAATGATGGCAGGTATGGCAATGATGAGCCCGTAAATTAATGTGATGCCAATGTTGCCATGAAACTGCATTACCAAAGCAGTAGGCGCCGGATGCGGTGGCAAAAAGCCGAATGTAACCGATAAAGCAGCAAGCATTGGCAAGCCGGTATAAACTGCCGGCAGCTTATATTGGTACACAATTGAAAATATAAGGGGCACAATTAATACAAAGCCCACTCCATAAAACAAGGGAATGCCAATAATAAAACCCGTAACTACAAGCGCCCATTGTATATACTTTGTACCAAAGGCTTCCATCATTACCGATGCAATTTTTTGCGCAGCGCCGCTATCAGCAACTAATTTACCCAGCATGGCTCCCAATATAATTATAATTACCAGCGAGCCTAACATATCTCCAATTCCCTTTTGAACAGAATCAATAATTTTATTGAAAGGTATTCCCAGCAACAATCCTGTTGCAACGGATACTATTAAAAAAGCAAGAAACGGATTTATCTTTCCCCATGTGATCATTAAAATAAGAGCGACAATGCATAAAAAAATTATTAAAAAAGTCATTCAGTAATTTTTAATAAATGTATTTATAAAGATGGAATAATCATCATAACTAGTTTTATAATGATGTTCTTTTATAAAACTCACTAAAAAAATTTAAATTTATATTTTCTTAAATTGATATTTTAAAAATGAAAAACGTTTCATTTTTTATTGCTTGTTTGTTATTGATAGCCTTTTCTGTTATTTATCTTTCATGCAAAAAAGAATATAGTTATGAAGGAGGCCCTGTTTCAGGCAATGGAAATGGCGCCGGAACTGGATCCGGAGGGCAGGTACCACAAGTTGCTAGTTTCACTTTGGAAGGATCACCAAACACATGCACTGATTTTAAAATAAACGGAACCTATACTTCAGGAGTGCCTTTGGCCGCTGATAACACTGTTGAAGTAATGGTTGACGTTTTGTCAATCGGTTCTTATTATATAAACACCGGCACGGCAGATGGAATTAATTTTTCTCATACGGGAAATTTCACAAAAACGGGTATTCAAAAAGTTGTTTTACAAGGATCGGGAACACCTGGTGATCCTGCTAATCTTACTTTTGCTGTTAATTCAGTATCGTCTGTTTGTTCTTTTAATTTGACTGTTGTTACTTTTGGCCCACCTGCTACTTATGTGTTGGAATCGAACCAGGACGGAACTTGTACAGGTTATTCTGTATCCGGAAATTTTGTTGCAGGCACTCGATTATTAAATACAAATAATATAGCAGTAAAGACAACCGTTACGGTTCTTGGAAACTATACCATTCGCACCAATACTGTAAATGGGATGACATTTTCATACACAGGAACTTTTGTTACATTAGGCAGCCAGGTTGTAATATTGACGGGAAGCGGCACTCCTGCTGCATCGGGCACTTATCAATTTATACCACAGATAATAGGACCACATCCGATTGGCGGCGAAACCTGCACAGCAGATATAACGGTAATGTAATTTTTTTATGCAACTTGGTTACTTTTCTATATTATTGTTTTTTGCGAATAGCTGACTCAAATTCCTTAGTAATTATTGACATAATTAACCCAAAATAACAATATCTATGAAAATAATTTTCTCTGTATTGTTCGGGTTATTCATACTTGGTTGTAGTAATAAAAAAATTTATATAACCTCAGAGTATATTATTAATCCTAATTGGGATTATCAGGCAAACGCAATTGAAATTACTAAAATGAAATTGAAGAAAGATAGTGAGATTTCAGATTTAAATAACTTAAGCCAAGAAGAGATTATTAGAAAACTTGAAGAAGATAAATCTTTTGTTTTTGTCGCTAATGTTAAAACAAACGGGGTTAAATATTCTGTTCGGAAAGTTTATTTTAATAAAGATAATGGCTTTCTATGGTGGACAAGTGACGGAAGTACTAAAGAAAAAGTCATAGGCAATCTTCAAAAAGACACTTGGTATAAATTCTCTTATTTAGTAACTTATCCTTTTTATGTATTTGTGTATATCGATAGCGGAAATAATGTGCATAGCTTTAATGTAAACTTAGCAAATTATTAAAATTGTTTAATGCTTTTAGAAGTAGACCTTATAACAAATTATATGAAAGAAAAATTAAAAATTCCCGAAAATTATCAAACTGTAATGCCTTATCTTATTATAAAAGATGCGCAAAAGTTTATTGAATTTATGCAAAAAGTTTTTAATGCAGAAGAAACATATAAAGTGATGCGGGATGAAAATACAATTATGCATGGTGAGATAATGATTGGCGGTAGCACGATTATGTTTGCAGACAGCACGGAGCAATTTAACGTGCGCAATGCAGGATTATTTATTTATGTAGAAGATGCAGATGTTACTTTTAAAAAAGCAATTGATGCAGGCGCAACTGTTATAAACAAAATGGCCGATCAAAACTATGGCCGCAGCGGTGGTGTGCAGGATCCGTTTGGAAATGATTGGTGGATTACTTCGGTAAAAAAGGAATAAAATAATATATAACGGTAACGCATATACGAAGTTTAGGAAATAAATCATTTCACCAATTCATTGGTAAAATTTTCAACTTATATTTTCTTGCTTGCGCGAAAGCTGAATCGTTTTATTTGTAATTAAAGGTCTTGCCCAAAAGCCAACGCTCAAAATATATCCCATTGTTATATAAATAAAAAACATTCCGGTGCGGAGTCCGAAATGATCGCCCAGCCAACCGATAATTAATGAGATAACAGCACCCCCGATAATACCGGTAACCAATATGCCTGCAAATGAGCCATGGTGCTCGTTTATAGAATTTAGCGCCAGCGAAAAAATAACCGGATACATAACCGATGCAAAAAAACCAACTAACGGGAAGGCGATATACGAAATTTTTGAATTGCCAAAAAAAGCAAAGCTTAAACATGCCAATGCAAGAATAGTAAAAATGATAAGTACTTTTCGGCTATCCATTATTTTTAAAAGAAATAGTCCCAATACTCCTCCGGCGGTCATTAATCCCCAAAAATAAGCAACTGCATCAGCTCCTTTCGTTTGCGGATCATAACCATGGTAGGTATATAAAAATTGAGACATCCAGTTGGCAATACCTTGCTCGGTGCCTACATAACAAAATATGCCAAGAAAAAAAAGAATCACAACAGGTTTTCTAAATAACATAATATGAGTTTGCAATGCGCCTGCTTTTTCCTCGCTTTGTAATTCCACTTTTGGAAATTTGGAAAACAAAATAATCAATATCATCAGCAGGCATATAATTGTAAACAGCCAGTAGAGCGAGATCCAGGTTAAATCGGCAGGAACATGCGATTTGAATAAATTTAAAAAACCATTTTCATTGTTATTATTTTTTGCAAGCTGCACCACAAAATAGGAATACACCAAAGGGCTTAAAAAAGATGCTCCGCCAAAAATCAATTGTGCCAAAACAGAATTAAATGCATAATGCTCTTCACCACCGGAAGTGCGCAATAAAGGATTGATCACCACCTGCAGCATTGCCATTCCGCTGCCAATAAGAAAAAGAGAAATTACTGCAGTTGCATAATTTGGAAACAATGCTAATAATAATGCGCCGAAAAATGCAACGATAAATCCGGTTATCATTATCTTCTTTTCTTTATATTTTTCTACCAACATACCGGTAGGAATTGATACCACCCCATACGCAATAAAAAAAGCAAAAGGAAGTAATGCTACTAATGTAAGGCTGAGATGAAAACCTTTAATAATGTCTGGTGTTAATGGCCCGATGATGTTTGTAAGAAAAGAAATTACAAAGAAAGTAAGCATTATAAGAAATACAATGTAATAGTTTCGCTTCATCTTGATTTGGCCTCACCCCAACCCCTCTCCAAAGGAGAGGGAACTGGATACTATGAGATTTTTAAATTGTTATTGTTAGGTTTTATAATTTCAATTCGCCCCAGCCTTTTCTATATTCTCTTTTTACAAATTGATTGGCTGCTTCAAAATTGGTAATGCGCATATTGGCTCCATCCCATTTATAAGAAATATAACGGCCGGGCGTTGCAATATCTTCTACATCTCCATAAACCGGATCGTGTCTTTTTACTTTGGTACGAAGATTAAAACATCTCAATAATAAATTACCCATCAACACAGTTTCGGTAAGTGGGCCGGCATAACCTACAAATGGGGAATCAACTTCTGCATTGCCATAACCTGCAATACATGCGTCAATCCATTGCCACCAATGCCCATCCATGCCGCCTTGTATGCGCGGATATTTTTTGGGAACATTTATATCTTTGTTTAATGAAAGCGGTAAAAGTTTGGGATAAGCTCCGCCCCAGCCACAGGCAACTTTTCCTTTTGTTCCAACGAATATCGTTCCTCCTTCAAAACTATTTTCTTCAGGCACAAAAGCCAATGCATCATTCATGTTTACATCAGGATCGAGTTCATCAGGCCTGTCTGGTGTAATGCCTCCATCCATCCAATACAATTTTAAATCGCGCCCATCTTTCAATTTAAAAATAAACTGAAGTTTACTGGCAGGAGGAATGCTTTCCGGAAAATCAGCTTCTTTAAAAATTCCTGAATAGACAACCGTTGCGCTGCACGTTACTTCTGTTGGGTAACCGAGGTCTAATAATTTAAATGCAGGGCCAATAATATGACAGCCCATATCGCCCAAAGCGCCTGTTCCAAACTTCCACCAGCCACGCCAGTTGAATGGGACAAGATTATCAATGTAATTAGTATCAGGTGCAGTACCGAGCCAGAGATCCCAATTTAATTCTTTGGGAACCGGTGGATGTTCTTTGGGCCACGGAATACCCTGCGGCCACACGGGGCGATTAGTCCAGTTATATACATGCGTGATGTCGCCAATCAATCCTGCTTCAAACCATTCTCTCAATGTGCGCATGCCATCGCAGGATGCGCCCTGGTCGCCCATTTGCGTAACTACTTTATATTTTTCTGCAGCTTGTGTAAGAATGCGTGCTTCATAAATATCGTGCGTTAATGGTTTTTGCAAATACAAATGTTTTTTCATTTTCATAGCGCTTAATCCAACTATTGCATGATTATGATCGGGAATGGCAACAGACACGGCATCGAAATTTTTATTTTCTTTTTCAAACATTTCACGCCAGTCGTAATAAAATTTTGCATTCGGAAATTCTTTGCGACGCGGCGCAGCCATGCGATCATCCACGTCGCAAAGAAAAGCGATCACTGCATTTTTCTTTGGCGCAATTGCATAATGATGAATATCATTTTCTGCTTCGCCACCGCAGCCAACAGCAGCAATGTATAATTTATCGCTAGGCGCCACAAAGCCTTTGCCGCCTAAAACGTGGCGTGGCACAATAGAAAATGCAGCTGCAGTTAACGCCGTGTTTTTTATAAACTCGCCACGGGTAATTTTGTTTTGATTGTCTTCCATAATATTATTTTTAACTACACAAATTTTTTTTTTGACACGAATTACACAGATTGCACGAATAGAAAGAAACTAACGGTTATGCATATACGAATTTTATTTTGCCACAAATAACACTTATTAACATGAATAGATAAAAAAAAACTAACGGTCATGCATACACGAAATATTTTTATATTTATCAGCAAAAAAAATTCGTGTTAATCTGTGTAATTCGTAGCATTTGAATTCGTGTAGCAAACTATAATTTTCTAATCTTAATATTACGATACCAAAGTTTCCCGGTTTCTGTTCCCTGCAAAGAAATGTGCCCTTTTTTAAAAGTTCCGAAGCCAGGCCACTCTACAAACTTGCTGTTTTTAATCATATCGCGCCAATGATCATCCCACATTTGTGTTTCGATGGTTTTGTGGCCATTCATAAAAAAAGTAAGATGGCCATTTTTTGAAATAATTTCATAATAATTCCATTTGCCTCCTTTATGCACCCATTCTGTGTCTGCAGAAATGAGATCATACAAATCGCCAGCACGGCATTTTAAAATTCTTCCGTCGTCATCACAGGCTAAATCTGCTATCTGCATTTCAGGCCCTGATTCATAAGTGTTTTTATATTGTGGTGATTCATTTACATAAAACATAAGTCCACTGTTGGCGCAGGGTTCCATTTTCCATTCTATTTTTAAATCAAAATTTTCATATTCATCATCCGTTACCAAATCGGCATAATCATTATAAACACTTTTATTATTTTTATTTAAAAAGATAGCGCCATCCTGCACCTGCCATGCTTTGCCCGGAACTTTTTCATGGTACGAATGCCATCCAACTAAATCTTTTCCATTGAACAGAAGCCGCCAGCCTTGCTGGGTTTCCTTTTGTGTAAGCGTATTGGGTATTTGGGAGAAACTGGTATTTGAAAATAAAATCCCAATTATGAATAACCAGGTAAAAGAAGTGATTTTTGGAAGCATCGTTTTTTTTCATCTAAGGTAAGCAGGTTCTTTTAAATAAAGACATGCAATTATAAAATGAAAAAGAATGTAACGATTATCTTCTTTTATATTTTTTATACAAAAACTGATTAACTTTTATTGTTTTATCATTCTTTCTACAACAGTTTTATCTGTGTATTTTAATTTTACAATGTACATGCCTGCGGCAAACGAACTCATATCAACCGGCATTTCTGTATAGCCGGTACCATTAAAATTTTTTGTATAAATTAATTGCCCTACGGAATTATAAATATTTACACTTTGAAATGTAACCGGCACCTGGTAATTGCGAATGATAAATGAATTCCGGAATGGATTGGGATATAAAAGATAACCCTGATCTTTTAATCGCTTAGGAAGAATTTTCGTGTACACGTTCACGTTATCTACATATAAATTATTTTGTCCATTGCCCTTTGCGGTAAAATAAACCTGAAAATCTTTATTACCAATTACAGGATTGAGATAAAAATTTACATGCTTCCATTGATTGTTAGTTGGCGTGAAAGCAACGCCCACAGGGAGGTTTGGATCACCAATTGTTTGCAAATCGGCTCCCCATTTTTTCCATATTGTTGTGAACGTTTGCCCGCAATCTTGTGTTATCTGCAGCTCAAAAGTATCTAAAGGCATATTAGTGCTTCCGGGATACGTGACGCCTTGAGAATAGGCATAATCATAAGAAACAAAAAATGAATCAACAGATGCATCATATTTTATAATGGGCGAATAAAATCTATCCTCAGTGTTGAATGCTGAAGAATTGAAATATTGTATTACCATTGATGCGCTTCCGGTTTTTGCAGCAGATGTAGAACGCTGCCAGGTGGTGGCTCCATCAGGGTTTTGTATGTTCCAATTGGTTGGCGGAAAAGTGGTGGTTTCAAATCCTTCTGAAACGGGGGCATTTAAAACAGGAGATATTTTTATTATTTTTTTTGTTGTATCATTTGCCGGATATTGATCGGCAATGCCATTGGGATTGGAGCTAAAAATAGTAAGCAGATGCTCCCCCGGCGAAGAAGTAATAGTATTTATTGTAACCGTTTGCGAATTACATCTTGCAATAGAGCCAGTATAATTAAAAGTTCCAATGCTGCCGTCATCAACCTGGTAATTGATAGTAAGCGTTTTTAAAGTATCAAATCCAAAATTGGCAATAGTAACCTGCGGTGTAAAATCTGGTGTGCATAAGGCTTCCGAAGGTTGGTTTATTAAAAGCGTTGATGCATTTTCCTGTTTAGTATCTAATTTATCTATTGAAAAATTATCTACATAAATATTATTTCCAAAATCATTAACTGATTTTATTCCTATTATAATAGATGATGCATTTATGTTGCATGTGGAGATGCTTACATTTTCATTGCGCCATTGCGATGATGTAGGAACAAATGATGATGTAACAAAACTACCTCCATTGGTGCTTAACTTGCTGCCTCCTTTGTTGTACGAAGTAGGAAGCCATGTAGCGCCACAATCAATTGAATAAACAATTTTCAGTGAATCTATAGAAGCTGCATCGTATTGTGCATAAGCAACATCAAAACTTATTTTTATTGAATCGGTATTAATTAAATCAATTTTGGGAGATTGAAGAATATCAACAGCGGTAGTGGTTTGGTAATTAAAAGCATCTAATCGCATAGATGCAGCGCCGGTTTTACTGGCAAGCGTGGTTCTTTGCCATGAAAGGCTCCCATCAGGATTATATAAGGTCCATCCGCCCGCAGGGGGAAATGTGGCGCTTTCAAATCCTTCAACATCGGGAAGTGTAAGCTTTGGAAGAATTAAAAACGAAACAACACTGGTATCGTTTGACATTCTTTCATCTGGTGTACCATTCGGATCAAATGTAAATGCCTTTAAAATGTGATTCCCCGATGAAGGATTTAAGGGTAATGGAATAGATACATCAACAGAGCCGAACAAAGGAATGTCTAAACCAGTTAATGTATCAACACCAATATTTACTCCATCTAAGGTTAATCCCAATTTTATATTTTTTATTGTATCCAATCCAATATTTTTAATGGTAACTTTTGGATTGATAGGCACGTTGCAATAGGGTAGTGTGCCATTTGGTTCATTGATGGTTGATATAGTAACGTCATCATTTAAAGTTGAAAATGATACCTGTGCCCACCATACTCCATATCTTGAATCATTATCCGCAGCAGAAAGCCTTTGATCAGCATATTGCTGAATGGTCCATAAATCTCCCGTTTCAGGATCTACTGCAGAATGACTATAATCGCCCCAACGCGCTCTTCCACTTCCATAATCTTTCCAGTAAGTGCTGATGCCGCCTTTAAAAATATATTCATCATCTGTTGTGTTTAATGGAGTAGAAGGAGTGCGGGTACTATATGCAGCGTTTATTCTTGTAGTAGGCGATGAGAGAGTATAACCTATAATTACATCTTCTCCTTCATTTACTGCAATGGTAGGATAATATCTTGATATTAATCCTGCCGAATCATCTATTCTACCTCTTTGTAAAACCGCGCCAGTAGTGGATAATTGCCACCATTGAATCGCTGTATGATTAAAAGCGGTTGCAGGCAAAGCAATATGATGTGCACACCATATTTTTCCATTTACCATTTGCGCAGAACTTATCCTGGAATCATTCACAGCCACCTTTCTCGATTCGTCTAATTGGGGTGCAAGATTTCCTAATTGTGCGTCCGACCAGGGTGTGCCGCCAATGGAAAACACTGCGGCGGCGGTATTCCATGTAAGATTAGGAATCGTTCCCGTAATGTTTGATAATCGTATGGCAGATGCTGATCCATTCCATTCCTGAACAATATAAAAAGCTGATGCGGGCAATGTAAGGTCTAATGCAGTAACCGGGCAAGGCACATCCCCATCAGATACAGTTTTTTCAATAGTCTGTGCATTTACACCAAATGAAATTGGGTTTCCTGCAGCCAGGCTATCTTTATTAAAACAAAATAAAATAGGTCCGGTAAAACTTGTGCCGCCGGGAAATTTTCTTCCGGTAATTACTAATAATTTATTATCAAATCCAAGATACGGATGATCGAGCAGCAACGCTCCATCAGTAGAAGTAGGCGTGAAGCTATATCTGATCCAATTGCCCGAAGGATCGGAAGTTTGTGATACTGCAATAAAAACCTTATTGGTTTGACTGGTGGATATGCCGCTGATCCAGTATCGTTTAATATACGGATCAAATTGTATGTACGGGTCGGACATTCCACTCTGATTAAAAAAAGCATCGAAAGTAACTTTATGTAAAACAGCTCCGCCATTTTTAGAATGAACAATTACAAATTCATTGGTTGCAGTAACTACTTCATTCATTCCAACGGCTCCCATGCAGTCGGGTGGTATTACATTGATCGGGTCTATGTGGCCGAGAAAACCCTGTACCGGCGGCGGAGAAGGCGTTTCAATAGTATTGGGCGAAAAAAGCAATCCTGTTCCCTGTTTCATTATTTTAGCATTGCGGGGAATAGGCATATTGCCTTTCAGATATCGCCATCCTCCGTCAGGTTCATGCTCTTCTTTTTTTTGAAATATTTGTGGCGTGGGGCGGTTGGATAATTCAGTAAAATTAAATTGCTCCGGTTTTATAGGCTGGGCATCAATTTTCAATACTGTTATTGAACAAATAAAGAATAAAAAAACACTCCGCATTGAGTGTGCATTAATTTTTTTCAATACAGTAAATTTAAATTAAAATATATGTTTTATGAACAAATATTAAAAGGTTTCAGAGATGCTAAAATAGGATTTTCTTTTCATTCAAAAACGTAAAATAGTTGCAATTTTATTAATTCTCTTATCTTTCAAAAATTAAGATAAAATATTGCGCTCAATATTTTTGATAAATACATCCTTACTGTTATTATAAACTGAATAAATTTGTTTCGGGTTGCTTGAAATAAAAATTTTCTTTGGCTAAAAAGTATAATTTTTTTTTGTTATCATTAATCAAAACAAAATATGTTGAATATCAAAGTGCGGCTTATCATTATGAATTTTTTTGAGTTCTTTATCTGGGGCGCATGGCTTATCTCACTTGGCGGATATATGTTTACTTCATTACATGCTACGGGCACTCAAATAGGTGCAACATATGGAACAATGGGAATTGCTTCGTTATTTATGCCAGCGATTTTAGGAATTGTTGCAGACAGATGGATGAATGCAGAACGTTTGCTGGGACTTTGTCATATTGCTGGCGCAGCATTGTTGATATGGGCCTCTAAAGTTAATAATCCGGATATGATGTATTGGGTAATGTTTTTTAATTCGTTAGTTTTTATGCCAACGATTGCTCTTAACAATACAGTTTCTTATATAGTTTTAGAAAATAAAGGTTTTGATATTGTAAAAGATTTTCCGCCCATAAGAGTATGGGGAACTATTGGTTTTATCTGCGCAATGTGGCTGGTGGATCTTTCACATTGGACACAATCTTCGACACAATTTGTTGTAAGCGCCGTTGCTTCTTTATTTATGGGTTTTTATTGTTTTACTATGCCCAACTGCAAGCCTACAAAAATTGCCGGGAAAATTTCATGGGTGTCCACATTCGGCCTTGATGCTTTTGTATTATTCAAAAAAAGGAAATTGGCTATTTTTTTTGTATATGCTATGCTTTTAGGGGCGGCCTTGCAAATTACTAACGCTTTTGGTAAACCATTCTTAGATGATTTTGGAAGTATAGAAAAATATAAAGGAACATTTGCCGTATCCCACCCCAGTGTACTTATCTCAATCTCTCAAATATCAGAAACATTATTCATTCTCGCTATTCCTTTTTTTCTAAAAAAGTTCGGAATAAAAAAAGTTATGCTGATGAGCATGTTTGCATGGGTTTTTCGTTTTGGATTATTTGGTTTTGGCAATCCGGGGAGTTTATTATTTCTTCTTGTTTTGTCAATGATAATTTACGGAATGGCATTTGATTTTTTCAATATTTCTGGTTCTTTATTTATAGAAAAAGAAGCCAATATAAAGATAAGAGCCAGTGCACAGGGATTATTTATGCTTATGACTAATGGAATTGGGGCATTTCTCGGGGGTGAACTGAGCGGTATGGTAGTAGATCATTTTACCTTGAATGGAGTAAAAAACTGGCAAAGTATATGGTTTACTTTTGCAGGGTATGCCTTAGTGTT